>JBKPNQ010000181.1:0-43017 GCA_046732715.1 Acidobacteriota bacterium
CGTCCAACCTCGTACCGAATCGCGATGTCGGTGTGCAGGCGCAAGGGACTCTGTCGCCGCGCTTCACCTACAGCGGCGGGGTGTTCAACGGTGTTCCCGACGGCGCGAACTCGTCGACCGATCTCGACACGAACGGCTCGAAGGATGTCGCCGGACGAATCGTCTGGCAGCCGTTTCGATCGGCGAATGCGCCGGCTGATCGTTTGAACGGCCTCGGGTTTCATCTCGGCGGATCGATTGGCGGCGAGGATGGCGGCCTGCCCGTCTACCGGGCCTCGAGCAGCCAAGCCTACTTCCAGTACGCGAGCGACGTGACCGCATCGGGCTCCCACCAGCGAGTGACGCCGGCGGTCTTCTACTACTACAAGGCATTCGGCGGTTTCGCCGAGTACATCCGATCGACACAGAACGTCAGTCGCTCGGGTTCGACCTTCGACATCGGCAATCAAGGGTGGAACGTCGCGGGATCGTATGTGCTGACGGGCGAGGCGGCATCGGATCGCGGCGTGCGGCCGCGGCACCCATTCGATCCCGCCAGCGGCCAGTGGGGAGCCTTGCAGCTCGTGGCAAGGTACTCGGCGGTCAGGGTCGATCCAGAAGTCTTCGCCAACGGGCTCGCGTCGCCAACGTCGAGTGAAAAGGCCGATGCGGTTGCGATTGCGGCGAACTGGTACCCCAGTGCGTTCATCAAGTACTACGTCACCTACGAACGAACGTCGCTTGCAGGCGGCGCTCCGCCGCGCCGTGAAAACCTGCTCTTGTTTCGTGCCCAAGTGGCGTTCTGACCGGAGATCCAGATGACCACAGGAAAAGAAATCATCCGTGCGGTGACATTCAGCGTCGCGATCGCAGCGCTGGCGACCCCCGCGGTGGCGCAGACGTTGTTGAACGTCTCCTACGATCCGACCCGCGAGTTGTATCAGGACGTGAACGCCGCGTTCATCAAGTACTGGAAAGCCAAAACCGGGCAGACAGTCACAATCAGACAATCACATGGCGGGTCCGGCAGCCAGGCCCGCGCGGTGATCGATGGACTCCAGGCCGACGTCGTCACGCTCGCACTCGCCTACGACATCGACGCGGTCGCGCAAGCCGGCCTGACGTCTTCTTCATGGCAGAAACGATTGCCGCAGAACAGTGCTCCCTACACCTCGACGATCGTGTTCGTCGTGCGGAAAGGGAACCCAAAGGGCATCAAGGACTGGGCCGATCTCGCCAAGCCAGGCATCCAGATCGTGACGCCGAATCCAAAGACGTCTGGCGGCGCGCGGTGGAACTATCTGGCGGCGTGGACATTCGCCGCTCGCCGGCTCGGCGGCAACGAGAAAGCCACACAATTCGTCGCCGACCTCTACAAGAAAGTACCGGTGCTCGATTCGGGCGCCCGGGCCTCGACGATGACGTTTGTGAAGCGTCAACTCGGTGACGTTCTGCTGGCGTGGGAGAACGAGGCCCACCTCGCGCTCGACGAATCTCCCGGCCAGTTCGAGATCGTCGTGCCTTCGATCAGCATCCTCGCTGAACCACCGGTGGCGGTCGTCGACAAGGTCGTCGACAAGAAGGGGACACGGGCCGTCGCCGAAGCGTATCTCCAGTACTTGTACTCAGCGGAAGGACAGGAGATCGCAGCCAAGCACCACTATCGCCCAAGGGATGAGGCAGTCGCCGCGAAATTCGCGGGGCACTTCGCGAAGGTGCAGCTCTTCACGGTCGATGAAGTCTTCGGCGGCTGGCAGAACGCCCAGAAGACGCATTTCGCCGACGGCGGCGTCTTCGATCAGATTTACAAACCAGGCACACGATGACGACGCAAGTTCGCCGCCGGGTGCTTCCCGGGTTTGGCCTCACGATGGGGATCACGGTTCTGTACCTGAGCCTCATCGTGCTGATTCCACTGGCGACGCTGCCGGCCAGGACATTGACGATGTCGTGGGCAGCCTTTCGCGACACAGTGACCGATCCGCGGGTCGTCGCATCGTATCGGTTGAGCCTTGCCGCGTCGCTCGCCGCCGCCGCCGTCAACGCCGTGTTTGGTGCGCTAGTGGCGTGGGTGCTGGCCCGCTATTCGTTTCCCGGCCGGCGCGTGGTCGACGCGCTGATCGATCTGCCGTTCGCGCTGCCAACCGCGGTTGCGGGCATCGTTCTGACCACGCTGTACGCGCCGACAGGATGGCTGGGAAAACCGCTCGCTCAATTCGGCATCACCGTGGCATTCACTCCGCTCGGTGTGACGGTGGCGCTCATTTTCATCGGGTTGCCGTTTGTCGTCAGGACCCTGCAACCAGTGATCGAAGATCTGGATCCTGAACTCGAAGAGGCAGCCACGAGCCTGGGTGCCAGCCGCGCTGGAGTTCTCCTTCGCGTGGTGCTGCCCAATCTGCTGCCGGCCTGGCTCACCGGCTTCGCGTTGGCGTTCGCACGCGCGCTGGGGGAATACGGATCCGTCGTGTTCATCTCGGGCAACATGCCAATGCGCACGGAGATTTCTCCGCTGCTCATCGTCACCAAGCTCGAGCAGTACGACTATGCGGGCGCGACCGCTATCGCGATCGTCATGCTCGCGTTGTCGTTCTTCCTGCTGCTGTGCATCAATGGCCTGCAGGCGTGGGCCCGACGAAGAGTGGCGCCATGACATCGTCAACGCGGCCGGACCGGTTGTCTGAGCCGCGCGTCATTCGGTGGGCGATCACGATCGTCGCGCTTGGCTTTGTGGGACTGTTTCTCGTCGTCCCGCTGGTCGCGGTGTTTGCGGAAGCGCTGTCCAAGGGGGTCGACGCCTATCGCGAGGCCATCGTCGAACCTGACGCCCTGGCGGCGCTGAGGCTGACGCTGCTGGCGGCGGCCATCGCGGTGCCGATGAACCTCCTGTTCGGCCTCGCTGCCGGGTGGGCACTGGGCAAGTTTCAATTTCGCGGTCGTCACTTCCTGTTGACGCTGATCGACCTGCCTTTCGCGGTGTCGCCGGTGATCTCGGGGCTGGTGTTCGTTTTGCTGTTCGGCCGCCAGGGTTGGTTCGGCCCCTGGACGATCGATCATGGATTTCAGGTGGTCTTCGCGGTGCCGGGCATCATCCTCGCCACGATCTTTGTGTCGTTCCCGTTCGTGGCCCGGGAGGTCATCCCGATCATGGAAGCGATCGGGACCGAAGAAGAAGAAGCGGCTCGTGTTCTCGGCGCAGGCGGCCTGCAGCTGTTCCTTCGCGTCACGCTGCCAAACATCAAGTGGGCGGTGCTCTACGGCGTGATTCTCGCTAATGCTCGCGCGATGGGGGAATTCGGCGCGGTCTCGGTGGTGTCCGGGCACATTCGCGGTTTGACCAACACGCTGCCGCTTCATGTCGAGATTCTGTACAACGAGTACCACGCACAGGCCGCGTTCGCGGTCGCCTCGCTGCTCGGGTGCCTGGCGATCGTGACGCTCGTCCTCAAGGCCCTGATCGAAACGCGTGTGGATCGCGCGGCCAGAGCGGTGGAAGAGCCGGCCGTGGAGGTGAGGCCATGGGAATCGAAGTCCGCAGTCTGAGCAAGACATTCGGACGATTCCAGGCGGTGAAGGACGTGAGCCTGCGCGTCGCATCGGGCGAGCTCGTCGCGCTGCTTGGCCCGTCGGGGTCGGGAAAGACCACGCTGCTTCGGATCATCGCCGGGCTCGAATCGGCCGACACCGGTTCCGTCATTCTCGAAGGTGAGGACGCGACAGACCGCAACGCCCGCGACCGCCGCGTCGGTTTCGTCTTCCAGCATTACGCGCTGTTCCGGCACATGTCGGTGTTCGAGAACGTCGCCTTCGGGTTGCGTGTGCGTCCTCGCGCGACGCGACCGGGCGAATCGGATCTCCAGCGACGGGTCAAGGAGCTGCTCGAGCTGGTACAGCTCGACTTCATGGCCGATCGCCGGCCCTCAGAGTTGTCCGGCGGCCAGCGTCAGCGTGTCGCGCTCGCCCGGGCGCTGGCGGTTGAACCGAAAGTGTTGCTGCTTGACGAGCCGTTCGGCGCGCTCGACGCCCGCGTCCGCCGGGAGCTTCGGCGCTGGCTGCGGCGGCTGCACGACGACATTCACCTGACCAGCGTCTTCGTGACGCACGACCAGGAAGAAGCGCTGGAGCTTGCCGACCGGGTTGCGGTGATGAACCACGGTGTGATCGAGCAGGAAGGCACCCCGGAGGATGTCGTCGAGCGGCCTGCGACGCCGTTCGTGATCAGCTTTCTTGGCACGGTCAACATCTTTCACGGGCGCGTCGAGGACGGCCGCGGAATCTTCGGACCGCTCGCGGTCGAGTATCCCGTCCATGCCGATCCACAGCCGCGGACCGCGGCGGCATACACGCGTCCGCACGAGTTCGACGTCAGCAAGACCGAGACGGGCGCGGGGCTCTGGGCCGTGCTCGAAGAAATCATTGCGGCAGGCGCGATGGTGCGGCTGGAGCTTGCCGGCGCCCACGGCGGGCTGCTTCACGCCGAGCTCGGCCGCGATCAATTCGACCGGCTGGCCGTCCAGCCAGGCGACCGCCTCTACGTCACGCCACGCAAGGTCAGGGTGTTTGTCGAGAATCCGTAGCCGCCTGGTTCACTTGTCGCGCTGCACGGGCCCACGGCGACGTCAAAGATCCGAAGATCCGAAGATCCGAACGGAGAAGGCAACACGCACTTACCCGCTGGCGCTGCCGTGCGCCAGCCGGTTGCCTCACAGCGGCGTCCGCCGTCGCCGGCCTTCGGCCGGCCAACAGGGAGTGCGAGAGGGACAGATACAAACAGCTCGCGCCCTCAAGCGCTGCTTGTATCTGTTCCTCTCGCGCTCCCCGACGCGCGAAGCGCGTGGCGGCGGAGGCGTACAGCAGCTTCGGATCTTCGATTCTTCGGTTGTTCGATGCGCGCCGTCGGCACGTTGAGCGTGACAATCGGCCGCCGTGGCGCATCACGATTGTGGGTGCGAATTGAATCACTGCCCGTCCCTGTTATTTCAGTGACAAGCGGCGTTTTGTCCGACTCGTACGCTAGGATCTCGCAGTGCATGAGACGCTCGACACGATTCGTCGAGTGCTGCTGGCGATCCTGATCATCGGGCTCGTCGGGACGGCGACGGAGCTGCTTCTCCTCGATCATGATGAGGAGGCGATTCAGCTCGTGCCGCTGACGTTGATCGCCATCGCCTTTGTGGCCATCACCTGGCATGCGCTCAATCCGGGGAGCGCAAGCCTCCGGCTGTTTCAGATCGTGATGGTGCTGTTCATTATTGCTGGCGGCGTGGGGATCATCCTGCACTATCGCGCGAACGTCGAATTTCAGCGAGAGGTCGATCCGTCCATCGCCGGATGGGCGCTCATCGTCAAAGCGACGAAGGCAAAAGCCCCGCCCGCCCTTGCACCCGGGACGATGGCGCAGCTCGGGTTGATTGGGTTGGCGTACGCATATCGGTATCCCTCACGCCATCGTGAATCGTCGTAACCGCTCGAGCCTGTGTTTGGCCGGGCATAGGAGAAAGAGTGATGACAGTCCGAATTCGATGGGCCACCGCCGTTGTCGCGGGGTTGATGTTCCTGTCAGCATTCGCGGCGGCGCACGCGCAGGTGGGCAAGTCGCTGGGTGTGGTCGACGCCAATACTGCGTCCGAGGCGGACCTGGCGAAGATGCCCCGTATGAACCCCGCGACCGCGAAGGCGCTCGTTGGTGTGCGCCCGTTCAAGAGCATCACCGAGCTGAACACGTTCCTGATCGGTCAGGGGCTGACCCAGGAGCAGGCGATGGAGTTCTACCAGAAGGCCTTCATCCACATCAATCTGAACACCGCCACGCCTGAGGAGATTCTGCTCGTGCCGGGCGCCGGCAAGCGCATGGTGCGGGAGTTCGCGGAGTACCGCCCGTGGAAATCGTGGGCACAGTTCGACAAAGAGATCGGCAAATATGTCGGTGCCGATGGGGCCGCCAAGCTCGCGCAGTACTGCTTCATCCCCGTGAACCTCAACACCGCAACCGACGAGGACATCCTGAGTATCCCTGGCGCCGGCCCTCGCATGGTTCGTGAGTTCAAGGAATATCGCCCCTGGAAATCATGGGCACAGTTCGACAAGGAAATCGGCAAGTACGTCGGTCAGAAGGAAACGGACAGGCTCAAGCGGTATGTCGTGATTGAGTAAGCTATCCCGTATTCCGCATCCCCGCAGCAATCCCGTTCACCGTGACCATGAACGCATTGGCAATCTGAGGCTCGGCGGCGTCGGTCTCTCGCAACCTCCTCAGCAGTTCAATCTGAACGAGGTTGATCGGATAGACGTAGGGGTTGCGGACCTCGATCGATCGACGAAGGACCGCGTTTTCGGTCAGCAGGCGCTCCTTGCCGGTTGCCCGCAGCACAGACTGAATCGTCGTCTCGAGCCGCTGACGCAGATCCGCGCCGATCGGCTGAAGCTCGAGCGGGACGAGCCGTCGATCGTATTCGGCGGCGATGCGTGCGTCCGACTCGGCGAGGACCATCGCGATCAAGTCCAATGTCGATCGGAAGAACGGCCACTCTTCGTACATTTCTCTGAGCACGTCGGCGTCGCCAGCTTCAACAGCCGCGTTCAGCGCTTCACCCGTGCCCAGCCATGACGGAAGCAGAAGCCGGGTCTGCGTCCAGGCGAACACCCACGGAATCGCGCGAAGCGAATCGACGCCACCATCGGCCGCGCGCCGGACCGGTCGGCTGCCAATCGGTACCGAGGCGAGCTCCAGCTCCGGCGTCGCTGTTCTGAAATACTCGATGAATTGCGGGTTCTCGTAGACGATCGCCCGATACACCGCGCGGGCGGAGGACGCGAGACGATCGACGACCGGACGCCACGCCGCGTTCGGCGGTCCGGGCACTTCGAGCGTGGCGCCTAGCGTTGCGGTCGTATACAGTTCCAGCGTTCGAGTAGCAATCTCGGGCAGCCCGAACTGCGCCTGAATCATTTCTCCTTGTTCAGTCACTCGAAGCCGTCCCTGGATCGATCCGGGCGGCTGCGACTGAATCGCCAGGTACGTCGGCCCGCCGCCGCGGCTGATGCTGCCGCCGCGGCCATGGAACAGCGTCAGCTCGACGTGCGCGTCGCGGCAGACTTCGACAATCGATTCCTGGGCGCGGTACAGCGCCCAGTTCGAGGCCAGCCGCCCGCCATCCTTGGCCGAGTCGGAATACCCGATCATCACTTCCTGGCGGCCGCCGATGCGCGCGCGATACTCCGGGATCGCCAGCAGCGCCCGTAACGTGTCAGCGGCCCGCCCCAGATCGTCGATGCGTTCGAACAGAGGAACCGCGCGCAGCCGGTTTTTCGAGTGCGATTGCAGCGCCTCGACGGCGAGGACATCGGACGGGGCCTGCGCCATCGATACGACGAACGCTGAGAGCGACTCCGGATTCATTCGTCCGGCCAACTCGAATGTTTCGAGCACCTCTCGTACATCATCGTTCGCCTGAAGGTCTGACGACGCCAGCGGCAGATGATCGCGGAGGGCGCCAACGAGGAAGGCCTGTCGGTGCGCCTCGTCCCACTCGAGGTATGAACCCAGCCCGCGGTGTCGAGTAATAGCGTCCAGGGCTTCCGCGTGTCGTGCCGCGTGCTGGCGGAGATCGAGGCGGACGAGGGTGAGCCCGAACGCAGCCGTCCGCCGCAGCACATCAGTCAAACGGCCTTCGGCGATGACGTTCTGGCCAGTCTCGACGAGCGATCGGTAGCAGAGTTGAAGCGGCTCGACGAATTCTGCCGCCGAAAGATACGGTCGCACCCGCGAGGTTGGCGCCTTCTCGGAGTCCCCTTTCAGCAGCTCCGCCCTGGAGAGTTCCGTGCCGAGCGCGTCGCGCGTGGCCCTCAGCCGATCGCGCACATCACGGAGCACCGCCCGGTATGGTTCCCGCGACCCGTTGGCGCGCGCGCGAAGCTCCGGCGTTGCGGCGGTGACGGACAGTTCGGATCGTAGCGCCGCAATTTCACGCTCGTACAAATCGGCGGCCATCCAACGGGCGACCGCGCATGCCAGGCGCGTCACTTCGGGAGTGACGGTCGGATTTCCGTCTCGATCGCCACCCATCCACGATCCAAACCGGAGTGGCGCCGCTTCGAGCGGCAGCCCTCGACCGGTCGCGCGTGTCAGCGCGCCGCTCAGCGATCGCAGGAATCTCGGGACCGCGTCCCACAATGTCTGTTCGAAGATCAACAGACCGGCAATGGCCTCGTCGACCGGCGTCGGACGGCGGGCGCGAATCTCGTCAGTCTCCCACGCCGCCAGGACTTCGCGCCGCAGCGCCGCCACCAGGTCGGCGCGCTCGGGCGCCGTCAGATCGACGCGATCCTGCGAGGCCAGCGCTCCTGCGATCCGCAAATGCTTCTGGATGAGCGTCCGCCGGGTGATCGCCGTTGGATGCGCCGTCAAGACCAGCTCCACACGCAACGCCGTCGTCGCTCGATGCAGCTCGTCAGGGGTGACGCCAAGCGCCAGCAACCGCTCGAACGTTTCGTCGCTCGACCCGCGCTGCGGCGGAGCGTTCGGGTCGCGGAGATATTCGCGGCGCCGGCGGACCCGGTGGTGCTGTTCGGCAATGTTGGCCAGCGTCAGGAAGTGCGAGAAGGCACGGGCGATAGGCACTGCCGATTCGACCGGCAAGGCGCGCAGGAGCTCCGCCAGCGCGTCGAGGTCGCGATCGCTTCCCGCGCGCCCGCTCTTCGAGAGCGCGCGCACGCGTTCGACAATGTGGAAGAGCGCGGCCCCTTCGCGCTGCCGCAGCGTCTCGCCGAGCAGCCCTCCGAGAAGTCGCACGTCGTCGCGCAGGCGTTCGTGCGGATCGCGGACCTCGGTCGGCATAAGTGCCTATTATCCCTTGATGCTCGACGGCTTGCTCCCGGACGGCATACCATCTCAGTCGTAAATGCTGATTTCTGATCGCTGATTGCTGATTGGCCGCGTCTGCCGATGCCGCTTCGAAAGATCAATCAACAATCCGCAATCGAAAATCCGCAATCATTCACTATTCCTTATGACTCGGTCCTTCTACCGCAGCCTCTACGCTCAGGTCCTCCTTGGCATCCTGCTCGGCGTCCTCCTTGGCATCGTCGCGCCTGAAAAGGCGGCCGCGATGAAGCCGCTTGGTGACGGCTTCATCAAACTCATCAAGATGCTGATTGGCCCGATCGTTTTCGCGACGATCACCGTCGGGATCGCGCGTATGGGTGCGATGCGCGACGTTGGGCGAATCGGCTTTCGCACGCTGGTGTATTTCGAGGTGGTGTCGACGCTTGCGCTGATCATCGGCCTTGTCGTGGTCAACGTCCTGCAGCCCGGGCGTGGGCTTCGTGCCGATCCAACCGCGACGATGCCGACGGCGGTGGCCGGTACGGCGCCGACGAGTACCGTCGAGTTCCTCCTGAATGTCATCCCGACGACGGTGCTCGATGGTTTCGTGCGAGGTGACATCCTTCAGGTTCTGATCGTGTCGCTGCTGTTCGGGATCGCGCTGCTCTCCCAGGGCGATCGGGCAAACATGCTCGTGTCGGCGATTGAACAGCTCTCTCACACGCTGTTCGTCATCGTCGGCATCATCATGAGGCTCGCGCCGATTGGTGCGTTCGGCGCAATGGCGTTCACCGTCGGCCGGTACGGGGTCGGCTCACTGCTGCTGCTCGGAAAGCTGATGGCCGGGGTTTACGTCACCTGTCTGTTGTTCGTCCTCGTTGTGCTTGGGCTGATCATCCGTCTTGCTGGCCTGCGGCTGATTCCGCTGCTTCGTTATATTGCCGAGGAGATTCTCATCGTCCTCGGGACGTCCTCATCCGAATCGGCGCTGCCGCGCCTGATGCTGAAGCTGGAACAGCTCGGATGCAGCAAGCCGGTGGTTGGACTAGTCGTCCCGACTGGCTACTCGTTCAATCTGGACGGAACGTCGATCTACATGACGATGGCGGCGGTGTTTGTTGCGCAGGCAAGCGGAATACAGCTCTCGTTGCGAGAACAGCTGTCGATTCTCGCGATTCTGCTGCTGACGTCGAAAGGCGCCGCAGGAGTGACCGGCAGCGGGTTCATTACGCTTGCGGCGACGCTGGCTGCCATCCCGGCGATTCCCCCTGGCGGCCTCGCCCTCCTCGTCGGCGTCGATCGGTTCATGTCGGAAGCGCGGGCGATCACCAACCTGATCGGTAACGCCGTCGCGACGGTGGTCATCGCCCGATGGGATGGAGCGTTGGATCTTGCGCATGCGCGCCGGGTGCTCGCAGGTGATGGGCCGAAGACCATGCCGGCGCCGCAAGCGGCGGGTGAGTCGGCGGCGCCATAGCGCGCTAAAATGTCTTTCGTGCTGCCGCTCGTTCAGACCAGTCGGTCAGTCGCGCTCACGATGGTCGTCCTTGGAGCCGCGGGTTCAGGTACCGCGTTCGCACAGCTGCCCGACGGGCCCGGCAAGGACACTGTGGTCAAGGTCTGCGGGACCTGTCACGAACCCGTCCGGGCCGCGGCGCAACGGCTCACGCGCGAAGGATGGGAGCAGACCGTCGCCGATATGCGATGGCGTGGCGCGAAGGGAACCGACGAAGAGTTCGCCGCCATCATCGAGTACCTCGTCGCCAACTTCCTCGGCGAGGCACCCGCCAAGTTGAATATGAACCGGGCGACCGCGGTGGAGCTGGAGAGCGTGGTTCTGCTGTTGCGGAAGGAAGCCGCGGCGCTCATCGCCTACCGCGATAAGGTCGGCGGATTCAAGTCGATCGACGATATCAAGAAAGCGCCCGGGGTTGATTTCAAGAAGATTGAGGCTGCGAAAGATCGCATTACCTTCTGATGCGCTTCACTTCTTCAAACGCTTGACAGCCTCGAGGCTGGCCCTCGCCTCCTGATAATCCGGACGCAGCCGGACCGCTTCGTCCAGTTCGATCTCGGCGTCATCGAGTTTTCCAGCGCCGGCCAGGGCGGCTCCAAGAGCCTGATGCATTTCGGCCGACGACGGCGCGTATCGCACCGCTAGTCGAAACTCTTCGAGCGCTTCCTCGACCAGACCCGCTCCCGCAAGCGTGACGCCGAGCTTGTAGTGCGCGGGAGCGTAATCCGGCTGGATGTCAGTGGCCGTCTTGAACTCGGTGACCGCATCTGGAAGCTGTCCGGTCTTGAGCAGGACGAATCCGAGTCCGTCATGGGCGGGGGCGTAATGCGGAGCAAGGCGAATCGCTTCCTTGAACGCGGCGCCCGCTTCATTCAGGTTTCCAAGCGACGTCAGCGTCGTTCCGAGGTTGTAGTGGGCCATCGCATAATCCGGTTGCGCGCGTGTGGCCTCGCGGTACTGGTCGCGTGCCTCGTCGAAGCGGTTCAGCGCCTGATAGCACACGCCCATGTTGTAACGCGCCTCGACGAGCTGGGGATTGAGCTGTAACGCCCTCTGGTGTTCCTCGAGCGCATCCGCGAATCGTCCCAGCCGTTGATAGGCGCCTCCCATGTTGTTGTGCGCCTCAGCATCCAGCGGATTGATGCGGATGGATTCGCGCAAGTGTGCGATGGCATCTTCGAGTTCCGCGGTCGACCCGTGAAGCTTCGGTGTCGCGAGATTGTTGTGGCAGAGCCAGCAGCCAGGGTTCCGCTCGAGCGTCGCCCGATAGAGCGTGACCTCGTCGATGTACTGACGGCTCTGATTCCAGGTGAGGAGCCCGAGCGACGTCCCAAACACGACACAGAGCACGATCTCGGCGCGGCGATAGAGAATCGCATTGCGCTCGAATCGGCCGAGCAGCCATGCCGAGAATGCGGCGAACACGGCGATCGTCGCCAGGTATTGAAAGTGGTCGGCGACGAACGAATAGCGAAATGGGTAGACGTCGAAAAAGCCCAACGCCGGCACGAGGGTGATGCAGAAGACGAGCATCGCGGCCAGCGGGGCCCGTGAACGATGGCGCCCGAGCCAGCAGATGGCGAATACTCCAAGAACCGCAATCAGGTACGCGTACTGCGGCCAGGCGGTTGCATCGATTTCCCACCGCGGATAAATGAACGACAGCCGGAAGGGCCAGATCAGCGTGAACACGTAGAAGCAGATCGCTCGACTGGCGATGAGCAGACGATCGAAAACGCCCGCCTGGAATTCGATCCCACGTGCGCCATTGAGCGCGGTTTCGAACCAGGCAGTCACGAGTCCGGCAGAGAGTCCGACACCGACGAATGGAATCAGCGGACGGACGTCACGGCGCCATTCGATCGTTCCCCGTTTCCACCAGGACACGACCAGCAGGGCCGGCGCGAGCATCGCGGCGACGGTCTTGGCCAGCAGCCCGATGACGAACAGAGCCAGCGCGGCGGCGTAGTCGCGGGGTTGCCGACGTTCATCGAAACGAAGATAGAAGAACGCGGCGCCCAGAGAACACACGCCGGACAGCGTGTTCTTCAGCTCGGTCATCCAGGCGACCGATTCGACCTGGACCGGATGCAGCGCGAACAGCACCGCAGCGAGCAGCGCGCCGGGGATGACAAGACGCCGGAGAATCAGCGCAAGGATCCACGCGGATGAAGCGTGCAAAACGATGTTGACGAGATGGTAGCCGAGGGTCGCATCGCCCCAGAGGCGGTGCATGATCCAGAACGCCGAGTGGGTGACGGGATAGTACTGTTGCGTGGCGCCGATATCGAACCAGATGCGCCACAGTCCTGCGGTTGACTGGAGATCTGGCCGGGTCAGGTGAGCATTGTCGTCCCACAACACGCCACCGTGCCAGGCGGGAAAGTAGGCGACGAGCGTCGCGGCCAGCAGAATGAGGGGCTCGAGTTTCGATGGCCTGCCCTGAGCGACCGCTCCGGCGCGGGAGTCGAAGGGTCCGGGTCGTGCGGAACGTCCAACCATCTTCGTGATTCAGTCAGACGTTTCGCACGCATCCGGTTCGAGTCACTGCCTTCTAGAACAGTTGCGGCGTGAACTCAATCAGGTAGCTGCGCCAATTGAGCCACGTATGGCCGCCAGGACTCTCTTTCATCACCGGCGTGAAGCCGTGTTTCTTGAGCAACTCCACCGTGTTCTTCGTCGTCGGCATCAGGCCGTCTTCGACGCCGGTCGAGAACCAGAGAACCTTCAGTCCCTTCTTTGCGGCCGCATTGTCAAGGGCGGAAAGATTCTGCTGCTCCCAGGCCGCGCCAAAGGGCGGAGCAGGCGTGCCCGAAGCAGCCGCAGCGCCGCGACCGGCGCCGAGGATTCCCGAGCTGTAGACGCCCACGTACGCGAACTTGTCGAGATTCGGGATGCTGATGTTGAGAGTCTGGCTTCCGCCCATCGACAATCCGGCGATCGCGCGGTGCGCTCGATCGGGAATGACGCGGTAGTGTTTTTCGACGTACGGCATCACGTCCTTGACGAAGTCCTCGCCGAACTCGTCACGTGGCGGCGGGCCGCCAGCCGCCGCGGCGCCGCGTCCACCGCCGCCCGCATTGGTGTGTCCCGCCGGCATCACAACGATCATGGGCTTCGCCTTGTTTGCGGCGATCAGATTGTCGAGGATGAAGTTCGCCCGCCCGACCGACGTCCAGGAATCGTCGCAATCACCGGCGCCGTGGAGCAAGTAGAAGACCGGATATTTGTCCTTGCCCGATTCATAGCCCGGCGGCGTGTAGATGTGCATACGCCGGGTGCGGCCCAGCGCGGTCGAATCGTAGTACACGGTCGACACTGAACCGTGCGCGACGTTCTTCGTGTCCATCACGTCTGAGCCTGGCACCACCGCGACGCTCCACGTCGTCGTGTTCGATTCGCTGATTGCGGTGTTTCGCGGATCGATGACGCCGACGCCATTGACGACGAACACATATCGATAGGCCCCTGGCTCGACGGCGCCGGTGGTCATTTCCCAGACGCCGTTGGCTCCCTTGGTGAACTCGACGTTCGTACGCGCGGGGGCAGGAATGTCGCCCGCACGAAGGGCGACGGTCGTCGCCTCAGGCGCATACAGACGAAACGCGATTCGCTTGTCGGACAGTATCTCGGGAGAGGTAAAGACAGGGGCCGGTTGCCCCTGACCACCACGTCCAGCCGGTGCGGGCGCGCCTGGCGGCGGGGCGGGCGTCTGCTGCATGACAGCCGCAACAACAAGGGGAAGAAGACGCATGGTGATAGTCATAGTGGGTCCAGAGTTTAGCACCGTGAGGCAGCGGAGCGGACTTGGAAGCGGTGACGAGAGCCCGAAGACAATGGAGAAGATTCACAACAACCTCAAAGAGTCCTTGTTCGTCCTTCGTTTACTTCGTTCCTTCGTTGTGAATCTTCTTCGTTCCCTCCGCGGCCTCCGTCCGCCCGTAAGCTCTCTTGACTTTCGAGTCGTATAGACGACGATATGGGCATTCGTGAAGGAGGTTTGAGCATGCGTTCGAGCTATCGCAATGGCTTGCTTGCCGCGGCCCTGGTAATCGCCGCAGTCGGATCCACGCCGGCCCGGCCGAGCGCGGCTCCGCCGCCAGATGTCGGTCCAACCCCGGAATCCCTTGGCGCACTGACCTTTGGCGCGAACGGAGTGCTGTTCGCGGCCGACACGCAGGCGGCGACGATCTACGCGCTCGAACTCGGCGACCAGGCAACCGGTGCCAAGGCCGGGGCGGCCGACGTCACGGCGATTGACCAGAAGATCGCCGCGGTGCTTGGGACCACGGCCGGGGCGGTTTCTGTCAAGGATCTGGTGATTCACCCGGTCACTCACAACGCCTACCTGTCAGTGATGCGAGGGGTTGGCGCGGACGCCCGCCCGGCGCTGCTACGGGTCGATGGCGACGGCAGGATTGCCGTGATTGCGCTCGACCGGGTGAAGTACTCGAAGGTCACGCTGCCGAATCCGCCGGCTGCGGACGGCGCCCGTAACCAGCGCGCGGACGTCATTACCGATATGGCGTTCACCGACGGCAAACTGATGGTCGCGGGCCTCTCGAACGAAGAGTTCGCCTCGAAGCTTCGCGCGCTGCCGTATCCGTTCAGCGCGACGGATCCTGGCACGAGCGTCGAAATCTTCCACGGCAATCACGGCCAGCTCGAGACGCGGTCGCCCGTGTACACGTTCATCCCGTACACGATCAACAGCAAGCCGTACGTGATCGCGAGCTATCTGTGCACGCCACTTGTCCGCTTCTCGCTCGACAGCCTCAAGGGCTCGAAGGTTGTGGGCACGACCATCGCGGAGCTTGGCAACAGGAATCGTCCGCTCGACATGATCCTGTACAAGAAAGATGGGAAAGAGTTCCTGTTGATGTCCAACAACTCCCGCGGCGTGATGAAGATTCCGACCGAGGCGTTCGGTACGGCGACGCCCATCACCGAGCCGGTGAAGACCGAGACGGCGGGCATCGCCTACGAGAAGATCACGTCGATGGGCGGGGTTGAGCAAATGGATCTTCTCGACGCGCAGCGCTCGATCGTGTTGGCGCGCACGTCGAACGGCTTGAACCTGTCGGCGGTGCCGCTGCCGTAGCGGGACGGACAATGATCATTGCAGAAGGCGTCGAGCGCCCGATCGTACGCGTTCGGCGCCGCGCCTTCTGTATCCTGCTGACCGCTGCCGTCGTCTCTGGCTGCGGCCAATCCCCGCCGTCGATTCACGTCGACGCCAGTAATCCCTCGCGGCCGTTCATCGAGGTCCGTGGCCTCGCCCAGGAGGATCTCTCGCGATTGGCGAAAGCAAACCTGACGCCTGACGAGTGGTCTTCGCTCCTTCGCGTGAGCATCCAATCGACGCAGCCGGGCAACGCGGGTGAAATGCCCGCTATGGCTGGACGTTACACCGTCGAAGGAACGCTCCGGTTCTGGCCATCGTTCCCGCTCGATCCCGGTCGCGAGTATGAGGTGCGGTTCGACCCATCGAACCTCGCGCGCGCGGGCGTGGATCGCGGCAAAGCTGTGGCCGGGGTGGTTTCAATTCCGGCCGTCAACCGGCAGCCGTCGACGTCGGTGTCGGCCGTCCATCCCAGCGGCGACGTGATTCCTGAAAACAATCTCAGGATGTACATCACCTTTTCATCGTCGATGGGACAACAGGGAGGGCTGGACCACATCGCATTTGTCGACGACGGGGGGCGTGAAGTGCCGGACGTCGTTCTCCCGCTTGATACGGAGCTGTGGAATGCGGAGCGCACGCGGTACACCGTCATTCTGGATCCCGGCCGTGTCAAGAAGGACATCCTGCCCAATCGCAGCATGGGCCGTCCGCTGCACGACGGCGAAGGCATCACCGTCGTCGTCAAGAGGGACTGGCTGGACGCGAGTGGCACGCCGCTGGTGTCGGAGTTCAGACACCGGTACCGTGTGGGGCCTGCAGAAGAGGAGCCGTTACACACCGCTGACTGGCGCATCGCGCCGCCCTTGGCGGGCACACGTGATCCCGTGACGGTGACCTTCCCGAAGCCGCTCGATTACGGACTGCTGCAGCGCTCGTTGGCCGTCTCGCGTGGCTCGACCACGGTCGCCGGGGATCTGCAGATCGCAAACGGTGAAACGCGATGGGAATTCGTGCCACGCTCGGAGTGGCAGCGCGGCCCCTACATCCTGACGATTCTGCCGATTCTCGAGGATCTCGCCGGCAACCGCATCGGCCGCGCGTTCGAGGTGATGTCCAAAGGCAACGCTGTTGCACCGGAGAGCAGCGCTCCGATATCCGTCCCTTTCATCGTCCGATAGCACTCACGCGCGCAGCGCGCGCTTGCGGTAGCGAGTCACCAGCACACCGTACGCAGTCCAGCTGATCGTCGCGATAATCGCATCAGCAATGAACACCGGAGGTGAGACGTCCCACGAGGTGTCGTCGATGATGCGCTTGATTGCGAACAACGTGATGACCAGCGCGAAAAGCCTCAACCCGCGCGGCCACGCGTTTCCTTGCACCAGCAAGAACAGTTGAAGGGTAAAGTCAAAAGTTAGAAGTCAAAAAGGACCGCTGAAAAAGGGAAGCCGTTCTGTCCTGGCCCTCTTACGTCTAACTTCTTACTTCTAACTTTTGACTTTTCACTTTCAGTTTGTCGGTGCGAGCGCGTACTCCTTCGGCGGCTCCAGTCCGAGCAGATTCCTGACGAAGTAGTCCCATCGCCGGCGCGTCATGTAGTTGGCGGCATCGCCGTATCCATGGGCAGCGTTGGGAATCATCAGGAGATCGAAGTCCTTGTTGGCCTTGATCAGCGCGTCGACCACGAGGAGCGTGTTGTTCGGAGGGACGTTGTTATCCATCGTGCCGTGCGCGAGGAGGAGCTTGCCTTTCAGGTCCTTGGCAAAGTTCTGATTCGCCTGGCTGTCGTAGCTGGTGAAACCATTTCCGCGGTGCTCGAGAAGTCCGGTCCACTTTTCGCCCCAGTCGTCTTCGTACACGCGATTGTCGTGATTGCCGGACTCGGCGATGCCGACCTTGAAGAAATCGGGATATTTGAACATCGCCGCGGCGGTCGCGTATCCGCCGCCTGAATGTCCGTAGACACCGACGCGCGTGATATCAATCCACGGATAGCGCCGGGCGAGCTCCTTCATGCCTGCCACCTGATCGGGAAGCGTGTTGTCCCCCATATCGCCGTAGTAGGCCTCGTGAAACTTCTTCGAGCGCCACGGTGTGCCCATGCCGTCGATTTCGACGACGACGAACCCAAGTTCCGCCAGCGCCTGGGCATCGCCCCGCGCGACTGAAAAGTTACGGTTGCCGACGCTGCCGGTCTGCGGGCCGGGATAAATGTGATTGACGATTGGATATTTCCGTCCCGGTGCCAAACGGGTCGGCTTGTACATGAGGCCGTACAGGTCCGTGACGCCATCACGCGCTTTCACCGTGATCGGCTGTGGCGGCTTCCATCCCGCAGCGAGCAGCTTCGTGATGTCTGTCCGCTCGAGCTCGAGGATGAGCGCACCGGTTGAATCGCGGAGTACCGTGACCGCAGGCACATCCGGTTTCGAATAGCTGTCGACGAAATAGCGGCCGGATCGGGACAGCGAGATGTCATGGTTGGCATCCTCCGGGGTGAGCAGCTTGGCCGGGCCGCCATCCATGCTGACTCGATACAGCTGGGTGAAGTACGGGTCGCGTCCCTTCTCGCGCCCAACCGCTTGAAATAGCAGGACGCGGTTCTTCTCGTCGACCTGCAGCAGTTGCGTGACGTTTCCCTCGCCGCTGGTGATCTGGCGCTTCAGGTTTCCCGACTGAAGATCGTAGAGATAGAGCTGTCCCCAGTTGTCACGCTCGGAGAACCAGATGACTTCGTTCGAGGCGGGCAGGTACCTCCAGTTGATGCGCCCGTTGCCAGATTCGAAAAACGTCGAGACGGTTTCTTCGAGAACGTCCCGCACCGCCCCCGTCGCTGCGTCGGCGACGCGCAGCACCGCCTTCCGGTGATCGCGGGACGTCGACGCGTACGCGACAGACGACGAGTCAGCCGCCCATTGCACGTCCTGCCAATCGCCGCCTCGGCACGCGAGATTGTCGCAGAGCGTCGAACGATGCTGATCGGGCGGGGTGTTGAGCGGGATTACCTTCGCCTCATTCACGTCGATGATCACGCGATGCAGCATGGCGACCGTCTCGTCTCCAGGAAGCGGATACTTCCACGCCTGGAGTTGCGGATGACCGACCTGCGTGCTGACGAGATACATCTCGCCGACGCCCCGTTGATCCTGCTGAAAGGTCGCGACTTTCTTCGAGTCCGGCGACCACACGACGATTGGCCGGTCGCTCTTCGACCATCCCGCGTTGTCGGTGGCGTAGCCGAAGTCCTTGACGCCGTCACTCGTCAGCGGTGTCTCTTTGCCTGATTCAGCATCGCGAAGCCAGAGATTCCAGTCGCGGATGAAGACGGCGTGTTTGCCATCGGGCGACATGACCGACGGAACGGCGGCCGCTCCGCGTCCGCCACGGCCCCCGCGCCCTCGGCCGGCGCCGCCGCGCCCGCCCTCCACGGCCGAAGCCGCGCACGCAGGCAGCGTGCATGGCTGTTTTTGTCCGGTCGCGGGATCGACGACGATCGCTTCGTTGCCGGCAGGAGTGGTGATGCGATACCAGAACCGATCGTCGGGCAGCCAGGTCGGACTGATGTTCGACCGGTACACCAGCGGCGTCGTGTTCCACGTCATGAACTTTTCAGCATGCGCGTAGTCGGCTGCGGTCAGCGCACGTGTCGGCGCCGACGAGCGCTGATCCGCACCGGTTGACACCGACCAGGCCGCGGCCGCGGCGAGGCTCAACGCGATCGCTCGAACGACGTTTTGATGAGACACCAGCGAAGACCTCCGTGACGGGAACGATCTTACGTCGCAGGCAGGGACTCATGCGCGCGCAACGCAGCGAGCCGCCTGATCCCTTCGGCAAAGGCGGCGCGGACGTCATCGGCGTTTCTGAGATCCGTGAGGTCGACTTGCCGCACGCGGCCGCCTCGTGTTCGAACCTCGGCGACATGACCGGCTATCGATATCGACGCGACGTCGGCCCATCGCGCGTTGAGCCCGCGAAACGGCCTGGCGCGCACGGAGATCCCGTCTGCGGTAATCCTGACGGACCGTCGCCGCTGTATGGAGGCAGCGATGCGACCGTGAAACAGGCCGAGCGCCAGCGTGATGATCGCGGTCAGAATTGTCGGGCGCGAGAGGTGGTGTGTCAGATGCCACCGTTCCGCGACCTCTGCGAACAGCACGCCCGCGGCCCAGATGTCGATCCAGTCGACACCGTGCGAATGGCCATGTTCTCGAGGCGCACTCCGCCTGCTCGCCCGGACTCCTCGCGCGAACGTGACGATGAGCATTGCGCTCGTGACGATTTCGACGACGGCAAGCGCGAGCCCGGCCCCCGCCACGCCTTCCGCAAGCGCCTGCATGCCTGCCACCAGCAGACCGGCCGCCGGAATCGCGTGATTGATCTTCTGGACCAGCTGCGCGCGTTCGAGCCGGCGCGACTGCAAGAGAACCACGACTGAATCCATGGGCTCCGAAGTCTACCTCTAATCGATTTCGATGAGTGGTGAAGGCCGCCCCTGTCAACGGGTTTCGACAGGTCTCGATCTTGCTACTATTGGAATATCCAAGGGCCTATGCGCACCGGACTTGCCGTGCTCGTCGTCGTCAGCTGTCTCGCCGCGGTGGTGATCGCGCAGAATCCGACACCGCAGGGAGGGCAGGTTTTTCGGAGCGGATCGAGGACCGTCGCCGTTTACGTCACGGTTTCCGATGAACAGGGCCGCCTTGTCCCGGACCTGACGCAGGACGATTTCGAGATCTACGACAACGGAAAAAAGCAAACGATTACGCTATTTGAAAACGGCATGCAGCCAATCACGCTGGTGATGATGCTCGACCGAAGCGGAAGCATGGTCGGCAACTTCGGGCTGGTGCGATCGGCCGCCGAACAGTTCGTGGGACAGTTGCTGCCGGCCGACAAGGCACGGATTGGCAGCTTCGCGAATCGCATCCAGGTTGACCCGCGGGACTTCACCAGCAGCCAGCACGATTTGCTGGAAATCCTTCGCACGGAGCTGCAGGAGCCCGGCCCCACACCGCTCTGGAACGCCGTCAACGTGGGCATCACGTCGCTGCTCCATCAGGAGGGCCGCCGCGTGGTACTCGTGTTCACCGACGGCATCGATCGCCCGTTTGGCAGCAACAACATCAGTTATCGAGACGTCGAGAAGAACGCGGAGCAGGAAGACGTGATGATCTTTGCGGTCGGCCTCGCCAGCCGCGAGTTCGGCGGCGGGCGCAGACGTGGCGGTCCGCCCATCGGCGGGATGGGACCGGCGATCAGGCTGCCGCCCGAGGAGCCGAAGGTCGACGCGGGTCTCCCGAAGATCGCCGCTGCGACTGGTGGGGGGTATTTCGAGTTGACGTCCACCAACAATCTGGGTGCGACCTTCCGCCGCATCGCCGACGAGCTCCATCGTCAATATGCGCTCGCGTTCACGCCCGAGAAACTCGACGGCAAGACGCACAAGCTGGAAGTGCGCATCAAGAAACCGAATCTGGTTCCTCGCGCGCGCAGGACGTATATTGCGAAGAAAGATATGTAGTTCGCAATTCGCAATTCGCAATTCGCATTGAGCTCGTAGCTGGAAGCCGATAGCTGGAAACTGAGATTATGTGCCGCAACATCAAGCCACTCTTCAATTTCGACCCTCCGGCCACCGACGATGAGGTGCGCGCGTCGGCGCTGCAATTCGTCCGCAAGGTCAGCGGTTTCAACAAGCCGTCCAAAGTGAATGAAGACGCCTTCAACACCGCCGTCGACGAGGTGACCGACGCGGCACGCAGGCTGATCGAGTCACTGGTGACGACCGCGCCGCCGAAGGATCGGGAGGACGTGGCGGCAAAGGCCCGCGAACGCGCCGCCGTTCGATACGGGCGCTGAGGACGCGACGGCCGTCGGGTCGCCCGCTCCGGCCGGTATAATTGACGCCGAGGACGGCGTTTGAGACCCATCTGCAACACGATCCTGGACGCCATCGGCGATACCCCGATGGTTCGCATCAACCACATCACGCGCGGTGTCATTTCCGGCACCGTCCTGGCAAAACTCGAAACGTTCAACCCCGGCAACTCGATCAAGGACCGAATGGCCGTCCGGATGATCGAAGATGCCGAAAAGGCGGGGCTGCTCAAGCCCGGCGGGACAATCATCGAAGGGACGTCCGGCAACACCGGCATGGGTCTCGCGATCGCAGCGGTCGTGAAGGGCTACAAGTGCATTTTCACGACCACCGACAAACAGTCCAAGGAAAAGATTGACGCATTGAAGGCGTTCGGCGCTGACGTGATCGTCTGCCCGACCAACGTCGATCCAGAAGATCCGCGGTCGTACTACTCAGTGTCTTCACGGCTGGAGAAGGAAATCCCCAACTCGTGGAAGGCGAACCAGTACGACAACCTGTCGAACACAGCCGCCCACTACGAAGAGACCGGACCCGAGATCTGGGAACAGACCGGAGGCCGCGTGACCCACGTGGTCGTGGGCGTCGGCACGGGGGGAACAATCAGCGGTGTCGGCCGTTACATGAAGGAGCGAAACCCGCGCGTGAAGGTGTGGGGCATCGACACCTACGGGTCAGTGTTCAAGAAGTACAAAGAAACGGGCATCTTCGACAAGAACGAGATCTATCCGTACATCACCGAAGGCATTGGCGAGGACTTTCTGCCCGCGAACGTCGATTTTTCGGTGATCGATCACTTCGAAAAGGTGACCGACAAGGACGCGGCGCTCATGACCCGCCGCATCGCCCGGGAGGAGGGCATCTTCGCCGGGAACTCCGCCGGTTCAGCGATGGCCGGGCTGCTGCAGCTGAAAGAACATTTCGCGAAAGATGACGTGATCGTGGTGATCTTCCACGATCATGGGTCGCGCTACCTCGGCAAGATGTACAACGACGAGTGGATGCGCGAAAAGGGCTTCCTCGAGAAATCAGGCATGACCGCGCGGGATCTCGTCGCCGCCGGCGTGCCGGGAGAATTGCTGGCGATCGAGGGCACCGAACCGGTTGAAGTGGCCGTCCGGCTGATGGGGGACCATGATTTCTCTCAGGTCTCCATCACGCGAGACAAGCGGCTGGTTGGATCGCTCAACGAGACGCACCTCTATTCGCAGCTGGTGGCGAATGCGGGCGTCAAGTCGCAACCGGTCGAGCTCATCATGCAGCCGGCATTTCCGTTCGTGGATATCTCGACACCCGTCGAGCTCCTGGCGACAATGATCACGCCGGCAAACCCGGCTGTGCTGGTCCGCGATTTCAAGACCGACAAGACGTTCATCATCACCCGTTCCGACGTCATTCGCGTGCTGTGCTGATATGAAGCTCCAGGAATTGACGCCGCTTCTTCGAACCACCGATCTGAAAGGATCGATTGAGTTCTACACAAACGTGCTCGGATTCGAGTGCGACGGCTCGAGTGAAGAGTACGGATGGGCGTCGGTGAGACGCGACAACGTCGCCATCATGTTCGCCTTGCCCAACGAGCACGAGCCGTTCAGCGGCCCGGCATTCACCGGTTCGTTCTACATCAACCCTGATGATGTCGATGCCTTGTGGGAGCGGGTCAAGGACAAGGCGCGTGTGTGCTACCCGATCGAAGACTTCGAGTACGGGATGCGCGAATTCGCCATCTACGATAACAACGGATATCTTCTGCAATTCGGTCACGAAACTCCTGCGGCGATGCAGGCGGCCGAAGGCGCCTGACATCCGGATTCGATGCGATTCATTCGAAGCGTTGCCGCTGTTATCGTGGGACTCGGCTTCATGTCGGCAACGACCACCGTCGGCATGCTCGTGACGTCGGTCGCTTTCGGCGAGACACGCGACGGCATTTCGGCTCCCGCGCCACCGAGCGGGTTCTTTTACGTCAGCCTGATCGTGCTCGGAATCGGCGCGGTGATTGGTGGCTGGCTCGCGGCGCGAATCGCCACATTTGCGCCCTACGGTCACGCCGCCGCGATGGCGGCAATCGTTGCCATGCTGACGATCGAGCTGCTTGCGGCAGCCCCGCCGGTGCCGGGCGAACCCGGCTGGTATCCATCCGCGCTCGGGTTGGTCGCGGTCGTCGGCATCCTGCTGGGCGGGAAATTGCGGGCCGCGGCGAGTGCGCCGCTCGTGAATCGAGTCTGATCAGTTGTAAACGTGTCGGGATCCGGGATCGCGACAACGTTTCGCGGGTGAGCAACATGGTGAATGTTTTCAAAGTCAATCGGGTTCTGGCCGCGCTGGTCTGTGCGCTGACGATCTCGCCGCCGCTTGTGGCGCAAGACGCGGACATTCTCGGCAACTGGGACGTCACCGTGACGACCGGCACCGGCCCGGAGACGTTGGCTCCGCTGGTGCTCAAGAAGGACGGCGATCAGATCGTGGGTACGTTCTCGAGCCCGCAGGGAGATCAAAGCGTCGAAGCCAGCGTCAAAGACAGGGCGGTGACGATCTGGTTCAGCGTGCGCACGCAGAACGGTCCGATCAACATCACGATGAACGGAACCGCCGAGGGCGACACGATGAAAGGGTCGATGGACTTTGGCGGTCGCGGTCAGGGTCAGTGGCGGGCGCGCCGTGCCAGCGCCGCCTCACCGCCGTCCCAGGGCGGCGAATCCAAGGTCGATGTGACCGGAACCTGGTCGTTCCAGGTCGAGACCGACGCCGGCACCGGCACCCCGACGATGACGTTCAAGCAGGAGGGGGAGAAGCTGTCGGGGCACTATAGCGGCCAGCTCGGCGAAGCGCCGCTTGCCGGAACGATCAAAGGCGCGGCGATCGAATTCGCCATTGACGTTTCAGTCCAAGGCAACGACCTTCACATCGTTTACGCCGGAACCGTGGAGAAGGATTCGATGAAGGGAAAGGTGAAGCTCGCCGACTTTGGCGAAGGGAGCTTTACCGCGAAGAAAAAGTCCTGAAGAAAGAGTCCTGAAAGGTGGCCGGCACTTTCCGGGGAAAGGTGCCAGGCACCTTTTTTAGTGCAAAACTGAGCTAAAGCCATTCCTGTGTTATGCTTAAGGGTGCGGCGCAGTGGTTTCCCAGCGCCGTTTTTTGATGTCTGCGTCCCCGTCTGAATTCGCGCTCGAGTTGACACCTCGAGCCCGCGTCGATGTTTTCGACGTGCGCGCCGAGGTTTCATCGCGCTACGGCGATGCGCTCGGTCCGTATCCGCGGGCCCTCTGCTGTTCCTTCCATACAACCGCTGGCTATCTCGATCGGAGCGTCGCGGCTCGACTCAATCAAGGGCCCGACGGCGTCATGCCCTATATCGACGTGTTCCGGACGATGTTCCCGGAGGGCGCGGGATACGAGCACGACAAGATCGAGCGACGAACAGAGCTGACGGCCGCACAGCGGCCGCAGGAGCCACTGAACGCCGACTCCCATCTGGCGTTCATGGCCGGCGCGCTCAGGACGTGCGTCTCGTACCTGAATCGTCCCGGCGAGCCGATGTCGTTCATCGATCTCGACGGCGTGCACGCCGGCCGGCCGCGCACGCGCCGGACCAGCGTCATCGGATACTCGGCCGAAGAGACGGTCGCCACGGCGCGCATCGTCGTGCCGCTGTCGGGGCACAGCGTCGAGTCGCTGAATCTCAAGGATCCCCATCTTGGCGTTTACCGGCAGTGTGCCGAGCTCGTCCGGCAGCACGGTGTGGCGAAGGGCCGCATCCGGCTCTCGCTGGCGCCGGGTGAGCGTCACGCCGGCCTCACGGTGAACGAGTATGAAACGCTCCTGATGCGTCACGATCTATCGGAGGTGCTGCGCGATCCGCTGCGGTTCATGGCGGAAAAGGCGGGCCACATGCTCGGAAATCCCCGCGCCATTCCGGCACGGACGCTGGACTACGCAAAGTACGATCTCGTGCGGGTGTTCAACCGGCTGGTCGATGCGCTCGGCCTCGGGCAGTCACGTGTCGAGAACGTGCTGTCTCGGGCGATTGCGATGCCGGCGTCGCGCTTCCTCAGAATGAAACGCTCCGTCAGCCTGCTGGTCTCGGATCGCGATCGGGCTGGCGAGGGATCGATTGTCGAGGGCACCTATCAAAGCCCGATTCTCGTGCAATGGCACCGCGGTACCCGTCGCGCACGGACGCTTGACGTAACGGTCACGCGTTTTGTTTGATCTTCCAGCTCCGCCTGCCAGCTGCCGGCTCGATTTCTTGGTCCGCAGCTTCCCAGCCTCCAGTTTAGTTCTCAGACCCGACCACGAACCGCGTGGCTAATACCTCCACGCCTTCGCGGTGCCCGGAGGCGCGCCCTTCTCGACCTGCGCTGCAAGCTTCTGCAACAGCTCGCCGCCACGCGGCCCCCAGCAGTGCGGCGCGCGACGCTGGAAGACAATCTCGCCGGTGAACTTCGGATTGTTGACCTCTGACAGATACTCGTTCAGCCTCTCGACGCCGTCATTCAAGTAGTAGGTGTCCATGTCGCCGACGTAGACGTGCAGCTTGTCGGCGATCTTGGGACCGAGGGTGGGCCAGTTACTTCTGAGAATCTGCAGCAGATCGTATTTCTTCCACTGTTCGGCCACCGACTTGTCAATCACCCCGCTCGTCTTGTTCCAGAGACGCTTCGGATAGCCATCGGCTCCGACCGGTGAGTAGGTCGCCTCCCAGATGTCCCACTGGCCGCCGGATCTCGACTTGTCGCCGACGACGAGCTCGAACCAGTTCTCGTCCTTCATCATCCCGTCGATGTTTCCGTCAGGACGCCGCTCGCTGGGCCGCTCGACCTTGGTCCATCCCTTGTCGACGTAATAGGCGTTTTCGTCCTTATAGATGTTGACGATCTGGTGGTACTCGAAGTCGACTGAATCGGGGCAGAGCGCGAAGGACCCGCCGTAAAAGTCCGGATAGAAGATCTGATGTGCGGCGGCAATCCATCCGCCGGTCGATCCGCCGGACAGCATCCGCGCCCACGGCTCGCGGATGACGCGAAACTTCTGTTCGACCGCCGGGATGAGCTCTTTGATGATCGCGTCGCCATACGGCCCGTTGTTCTCGGAGTTCACGCCATATGAGTCGTCGTAGTAGGGCGACGGATGCTGAAGCGTGACATACACGAACCGTGGCGAGTCCGGCGCCATCCACAGCCGATCGAAGTCGCCGCCGCGGCCGAATCCGCCAGGTGCTGCGAGCGAGAAATGATCCTGGATGTAATTGACCGGATATCGAACGTCGGGATGCTGGTCGTAGTCCTTGGGCAGCAGCACCGTCGCGCCCAAATAAATCGGCTGGCCCCACCATTTGCTGAGAATGGCGCTCTGGAAGCGGATGCGCTTCACCATCGTGGTATCAGCAGGCGGTTGGATTGGCGGAATCGCCTTCGTCGCAGCGAGACGGATGGGCGTGGCTGACTTCGGATCGAACGCCACTTTCACGGCGTCACCGAGCAGATTGCCTGGCGATCGCTTCCAGTTCTGTCCTTCCCACTGGTCGTTGTGCAGCCAGACCGTGTGTCCGTCTGCGCGCGGGAACCGCGTGTAGACGTTGACGAATGGCTGCATCCAGTATTCGCCCGCCGGCAAGTCACGCAAGCTTTGCAGCGGATGACCTCGGTCCTCGCTGGTAATTGTCGCCGCGCTTCCGGCAGCCAGCCCCTCGACATACCGGGAGAACAACGGCACGCCGGTCGGCGACGCCTGTTCAATCGGCGATCGCGCGTTGTCGCGGCTGATCGCCACGTACACCATGCCGGTCACAGGCTCGGATCGAGCATCCTTTGAAAAAACCACCTCAATGCGAGGACCATCCGGACGCGGCTGTTGCGCGACGACCAGCCTCTCCAGCGCGACGGCGACAGCGATCGCGAAGACCAGCGCTGATGTGAACCGAGACAATGAGGGCATAATGCTCATCCTATCGCATGGAATCGCACCCTCATTTGCGCCCGGGCCGCTTGGCGCTGGCCGTCACGCTTTCCACCGCGTTGGTGCTTTCCGCACCCTTCATCGGATTCGTGAGGGCCTGGATCCGGACGACGTTTCCCGGCCAGTTCGTGCGTATCATCGGCGGCACGATTGGCGTGCTCGCTGTCGTCGCCGTGGTGGCCGCGGCGCTGCGGATTCGAACCCACCGCCTGGTGCGGTACGGCGCGATTGCTACCGCCCTTGTCTTTGCTGTCTGGTACTCGCTGGCTGAGGCTACCGGCAATCCTGACGTCGACGTTGTTCAGCGCTTTCATTTCGTCGAGTACGGCGTCATGACTTTCTTGTTTTATCGTGCGTGGCGGCCGCTCGAGGATCCGGCGATCCTCGTTCTGCCGGTGCTCGCTGGACTGCTGGTCGGGACCGCCGACGAGTGGCTTCAATGGTTCATTCCGAACCGTGTGGGCGAGATTGCCGACGTTCTCTTGAACGGCATCGCGATCGCGTGCGGGATGCTGTTTAGCCTGGGTGCCGATCCGCCGACCAGTTTTTCGCGGCGGATGCGCCCCGGGTCGGTCTTTCGCATCGGGCACCTGGGGGCCGCGACGATCCTGACGATCGCCGTCTTTGTTCAGATCGTCCATCTCGGATACGACGTACGCGACGACGAGGCCGGCACATTCAAGTCTCGCTGGTCGAAGAGCGAGCTCGAACGCCTCGGCACGGCCAAGCGTGATGAGTGGCGCACCCAGCCGCCTCCGCTCGTGCTTCAGCGCGTATCACGAGAAGATCAATACCTGACGGAGGGTGTGACTCACGTCCAGAAGCGCAACGAACTGCTCGGCGCCCACGATTCGCGGAGTGCCTGGATGGAGAACCTGATCCTCGAGAAGTATTTCACGCCGGTGCTCGACACCCCTTCGTACTGGTCACGCACCGGGCATCGATGGTCGGCTGAACAGCGGCAGTCGGTGCAGATGCTTGCGGCAGGCGGTGATCCGGGCTACGTCAGCCGGGCAAACCCGTACCCGATCTACGCGTGGTCACGTATGGTCTTCTGGCTGGTGGCGATCGCCCTTGCCGCTGTTGTCTGGATCGTCGCTCTCGTCGTCGATCGATCGGGCCGACCTGAGTAGAATTCGCCGGTCCTCACGCGCGCGCCATCTCGGCGCGTCGGCGTGCACGTCTGTGCTGTATGCGCCAGGCGGTCACGGCGACGAATGCCACCGCGCAGATCTCCACATACACCTTTTCTCCGTCGATGTAGTCAATCGCGCGACCGGTGACGGTGGGATCGGCGATCAGACCGTGCACGAAGAAGATTCCCGCGGCGGCATAGGCGGCGTAGTGGATCGTCCGCCAACGGTGTCGCCCCAGCGTCCGCCGAAAATACGACGTGGCGACGACGGTGATGACGAGGTAGAGGGAAATCGCGCCGAGGACGTTCGACACCGGCTGAACCGGCGACCAGACGGGGACAATAAGATCGATCGCCCTGAATGGCGGTGACGACGAGAACAAAAGGATGAGGGGGTGGATGACGGCCGCTGCGAGTGCGAGATAGCCGATCCAGTTATGAAACCTGAACAGCTTGAGTGCTCGATGCGGCCAATGCCGGGCCGGATTGAAGCCGGCAGCCATCAACAATCCGAGGAGGAGATTGGCCGCCAACAAACCCACGGCGACCAGCCCGACGTACGCAGACAACTCAACCGCCGACGGCATCGCGTCATCTTACGACGGCTTTCTATTCCTGCCTTCTGTGTTTTCCCTTTATGATCGTTGACATGATCCGCGAAGCGCGAGCGCGCGTCGACGGGCGAACGATTCGCTATCTCGAAGCCGGGAGCGGATGGCCCGTAGTGCTGATCCATGCGTTCCCGTTGCATGCCGACATGTGGCGCCCGCAGCTGGAACGAGTGCCTGAAGGCTGGCGCTTTATCGCTCCAGACATGCGCGGGTTTGGACCGGATGCCGTAGCTCAGCCGGATCGCCCCACCCTCGACTGCATGGCAGACGATGTCACCCTGTTGCTCGATGGCCTCGGGATTGATTCGGCAGTGATTGGTGGGCTCTCGATGGGCGGCTACATCACCCTTGCCCTCTATCGCCGTGCACCCGAGCGATTCAGCAGCATGATTCTCGCAGACACGAAGGCCCAAAAGGACACGCCCGAGGGACTGGAGGGGCGTCGCCAGATGATCGAGCTCGCGCGAACGCAGGGCGCGCGTGCAGTCGCGGATTCGATGTTGCCGAAGCTGCTGGGCCCGAGCGCTGTCAGGCGACGACCCAACCTGGCCGCGACGGTTCGTACCATGATCGAAGGCGCCAGTGTTCCGGGCATCGTCGGCGCCATCGAGGCGATGATGGGCCGGCCCGACTCCCGAGCGGACCTGACGCATATTTCCTGTCCGACTCTGGTGATTGTGGGTGAGGAGGACGTCCCGACGCCGGTGTCGGATGCCGCTGAAATGCAGAACCACATTGCCCGATCGCGTCTCGTCATTCTTCCCGAAGCCGGGCACCTGTCAAACCTCGAGGCTCCGGATGGGTTTGCGCTTGCGATGTCCGACTTTCTCGCATCGAATCTCTGACAGCCCCTGAACTAAGATCGGGGTATGCGGCTTTCAAGACCTGGTTCGACGGCGGTCATTCTCTCGATGCTCCTGTTCAGCCCGATGGTGCGCGCCTCGCGCGCCACACAGAGTGGTCCGACTGACGGCCTTCACCGTCCGCTGGATCAGATTCTCGATCTGAACGTTCGTGACGGGCTCGTTTACTATCGCGCGCTGCGGTCAGATCGGTCCCGGCTGGATCGTTATGCGGCGTCGCTGAACGTGGCTCCGGACGTCTACGAGCGCTGGTCGCGCGAGCAGAAGATGGCGTTCTGGCTGAACGCGTACAACACCTTCGTCCTGCAGACCATCATCGACCACTATCCGATCAAAGGTTCCAGCAAGAGCTATCCGAGCAACAGCGTCCGCCAGATCCCAGGGGCGTTCGAGCAGTTGAAGCATCGTGCCGCCGGCCGAAGCCTGACCTTGGATGAGATCGAGAAAAACGTGCTGCCCGAGTTCAAGGAGCCGCGATTGTATTTGGCTCTCGGGCGAGGGGCGGTTGGCAGCGGACGTCTGCGGAGCGAGGCCTACGCGGCCGATCGGCTGAAACAGCAGCTCGACGACCTGCAACAGGAGTTCGTGTCGGAGCAGACGATGATCAAGATCGACCGTGGTGCCAATCTCGTCTCGGTGACGCCGATCCTGAGCTGGCGGAGCAGTGAGTTCATCGAGGCCTACGACCCCGGGGCGAAGGGCCCGATGGCGGAGCGGTCGCCGATCGAACGCGCCATCGTGGCGTTTGTCACGCCACGGCTCCTGCCACTTGAAAAGGAATTCCTGCAGAAGAACGAATTCAAGGTGACATATCATCCATTCGACTGGCGGCTCAACGACCTGACGGGTGGCGCGCCGCAGTAAATGGATCTCCAGCTCACCGACAAAGTTGCCATCGTCACCGGGTCGAGCCGCGGGCTTGGTCTCGCGAGCGCTCGATCGCTCGTTGCGGAGGGGTGTCGCGTGTGTCTGTGCGCGCGCGGCTCAGAGCAGCTCGCGGCGGCGGCGGTCGAGGTCGAGGCCGCCGCACGTCGTCCGAACATGGTCATGACCGTGCAGGCGGACGTGTCGACGTCTGACGGCATCGCGCTCGTGATGGACCAAGCCGTCGAACGATTCGGCGGGCTCGACATTCTCGTGAACAACGTCGGACGGGCGGCGGGCACCGATCTCCTCGACACGACCGACGCCGAGTGGCAGGCTGCGTTCGACGAAACACTGTTCCCGGCAATTCGTGCATCGCGGCTCGCGGTTTTGCATATGAAGCGGCGGGGCGGCGGCGCCATCATCATGATTGCGTCCATCTGGGGGCGAGAATCAGGCGGCCGCATGACCTATAACGCGGTGAAGGCCGCTGAAATCAGCCTCGCCAAATCTCTCGCGCAGCAGCTGGCGCCGTTGAACATCCGGGTCAACAGCGTCGCGCCAGGATCCATCCTGGTTCCAGGGGGCTCGTGGCACAAACGGCAGCAGGCTGACCCGCAGGGCATTGCGGAGTTCATCAAGCGCGACTTGCCCTTCGGCCGCATGGGCCGGGCCGACGAGGTAGGATCCGTGGTCGCGTTTCTCGCCTCGCCCAAGGCCAGCTGGGTGAGCGGCGCATCCATCACCGTCGACGGCTGTCAGTCGCGGTCCAACATTTGACAACGGTTCACGTACGGCGAGGCAAGCTACGCGAGAGAAGTCGCGAGCGCGCGAGTGAGCCCAGGCGAGCGGAGTGGGGCGTGTGGCGCCCCGCGAGCGAGCGTGCAGGGGCGTCCGAGGGGCGGAGTCCCTCGGAGTGATAGATGATTTCCGATCGAATCCAGGCGCTCGCTGACGCGCTCTTCATGCCCTGGGTGGTGACGGTGCTGCTCGGCGCCGGCCTCTTTCTCACGCTGCGATTCCGCTTCGTTCAGCTTCGGCGATTCCGGGAGGCGTGGCAGACGGTGGTCCAGCACCAGAGCAGCGGAAACTCCGGCGTGCTGACGCCGTTTCAGGCATTTACGACGGCGCTTGCTGCCTCGATCGGAACCGGTAACATCGCTGGCGTCGCGACCGCCATCGTGTCAGGCGGCCCCGGCGCCCTGTTCTGGATCTGGGTCTACGGCTTTCTCGCCATGGCCATCAAGTTTGGCGAGGCCGTTCTCGGCATCACGTTCCGTGAATCGCGCGCGTCTGTTGTCCTGTCGGGGCCCATGTACTACTTGCGAGACGGACTGCGCTCGCCGCTGCTCGCCTGGATTTTCGCGCTCGTCGCCGCCGTCGCCGCTCTGACGACGACGCCATTCACACAACCGAACTCGATGGCGCTGGTGCTGAATTCGGTCGTCGGCATTCCCAAGATTGCGTCTGGCGTCGCGATCGCCGTGCTGACGTGGCTCGTGATCATCGGTGGAATCAAATCGATTGGACGCGCGGCGGAGAAACTGTCGCCGCTCAAGGTCGCCCTGTATCTGGCCGGCGGCCTGCTCGTGATTCTGTCCAATGCGTCGCGCATTCCTTCCGTGCTCGGCCTCATTTTCGAGCGCGCGTTCTCGATGCAGGCAGCCGCCGGCGGCGGACTCGGGATCCTGATCGCGATGCGCTACGGCATCGCGCGTGGCATCTACGCCAACGAAGCTGGATACGGAACCGCTGCCGTCGCGTACGGTACGGCACGGAGCGCGCAGCCGGTGCAACAGGGCTTGAACGCTGTCATCGAGGTGTTCATTGTCTCGTTCGTCACCTCGACGATCAGTGCGCTGACCATCCTGCTGACCGGCGTCTGGGAATCCGGGCTGACGAGTACCGCCGCCGTCGCTGCCGGTTTCAACTCCGCGATCCCTGTCGCTGGCGGTTATGTCGTCGCGTTCTGCGCGTTCCTCTTCGGCTACACGACGCTCATCGGGTGGGCCTACTACGGCGAGCAGTTCTTTGAATACATCCTCGGCCGCCGCGTGACGATGCCGTACCGATGGATTTATTGCCTGCTGATTCCTTTTGGCGCGGTCTCGAAGGTCGCCACCGTGTGGGCGTGGGGCGACTTGATGAATGCGCTGCAGGTATTTCCGAATTTGATCGGCGTCGTCGGCTTGAGCGCGATAGCAGCCCGAGCCTCGAATGAGCACCTGAGGCGATAGACGGCAAGAAGTCAGCCTTACGCGCTCTCGCTCGCAGACGCTGCTTCCCGTCACTCCCCTCCGGCCGCTCGGGCCGGAGCTGCTTGCGCCCCTCAATCAGCATTCAGCCATCACTATTCAGCAATCGGATGGTTTCGCCTCTTGATCGCCCGGCCAACGCCTGCTACGATGGCTGCCGCAATCCCAACTGCCTCAACAGTTTCCATGGCGCACCCGACCCTGCCCGTCGTTTCCGGCGACAAAGATCGTTCGCTGCAAGAGGTGCTGACCCGTTTGACCGCCTCGCCCGCCCCCCTGGGCCGCGATGCGGATCCGATTGTCACCGCCGCGCATCGCCTGCCCGCCATTCCCGCGTCGTTCGCGCCGTACCCTGAGGGAACAGATGAACGGTTGATTGCGGCACTCGCCGGGAGGGGCGTCGATCGGCTCTACACCCATCAGGCCGACGCGTTCGAGCATGTGCTGGCGGGACGAAACGTCGTCGCGATTACGCCGACGGCTTCGGGGAAGACTCTTTGTTACAACGGGCCGGTGCTGAATGCCATCCTTCAAGACACCGCTGCACGCGCGCTCTACATCTTTCCAACGAAGGCGCTGGCCCAGGATCAGCTCGCCGAACTGCACGCCTTGTCCGAGCTCGTCATGCACGGCACGGATCTTCAAATCGGCGTGTTCACCTACGACGGCGATACACCGTCAGATGCCCGCCGCGCCATTCGCGGCAAGGCGCACATCGTTCTCAGCAATCCCGACATGGTTCATTCCGGCATCCTGCCGCATCATCCACGTTGGGCCAAGCTGTTCGAGAACCTGCGGTTCGTGGTCATCGACGAGTTGCACGCGTATCGCGGTGTGTTTGGCAGCCACCTGGCCAATATTCTCCGGCGATTGCGACGGATCTGCCGGCACTATGGGTCGAATCCGGTCTTCATCTGCTCATCGGCGACGATCGCAAATCCGCGCCAGCTTGCCGAAGGATTGACCGGGCTCCCGTTCGAACTCGTTGAACGAAGCGGCGCACCGCGGGGAGAGAAGTTCTTCCTGTTCGTGAATCCGCCCGTGGTGAATGCGCAGCTTGGCATTCGACGGTCTTACCTCGCTGAAGCGCGCCGTGTGGCGCTGGAATTTCTCCGCCATAATCTTCAGCTCATCCTGTTCGGTCAGAGCCGGCTCGCGGTCGAGATCCTGACGACGTATTTGAAGGACGCGTTCCATGGTCCGCCGGGCGCGGCCGACGTGATTCGCGGATATCGTGGCGGCTACCTGCCCAACCGGCGGCGTGAGATAGAGCGTGGTCTTCGCGAAGGGCAGGTGCGGGCTGTCGTCTCGACGAATGCGTTGGAGCTCGGCATCGATATCGGCGCCCTCGACGTCTCCGTCATGGCCGGTTACCCGGGGACGATTGCGGCGACCTGGCAGCGCGCTGGACGCGCCGGGCGTCGGACCACGCGTTCGGCGGCGGTGCTGGTGGCGAGCAGCGCGCCGATCGATCAATTCATCGTTCGGAATCCATCGTATTTCTTCGATGCGTCGCCGGAGCATGCGCTCATCAACCCAGACAACCTGCACATCCTTCTGGACCACGTGAAGTGCGGAGCCTTTGAGTTGCCTTTTGGAAACGAGGAGCAGTTCGGAGGCGACGTCGATCTTCAAGCGATCCTGTCGGTTCTGTCCGAGGAAGGCTTCGTCCATCTCGCCGACGGCCAATGGAACTGGACCAACGAGTCCTATCCAGCCGACGCGGTCAGCCTCCGGTCAGTCTCGTCAGATAACTTCGTCATCGTGGACTGCACGAATGGCGAGCGCGTCATTGGCGAGACCGACTTCACGAGTGGGCCGGCGACCCTCCACGAGAAAGCCATCTACATCCTGGAGGGACAGCTTTTTCAGGTCGAACGTTTTGATTTCGACGGGCGCAAGGCGTACCTGCGCAGTGTTGACTGCGACTACTACACCAATGCGATTAGTCACACGAAAGTGACGATCTTGGACACTTTCGAGTCCGCTCCCAGCTTCCAGCTCCCAGCTTCGAGCGGTTCTGACATCAGCCTCGATCGGATCGCGGATCGCGGATCGCGTCCGGAGCCGTTGCGATCCCACGGAGAGGTCCACGTCGTCTCCCGAGTCGTGGGCTTCAAGAAGATCAAGTTCTACACGAACGAGAACGTGGGTTCGGGCGAGCTGGATCTGCCCGAACAGCAGATGCACACCTCGTCTTACTGGCTGACGATCCCTGCGGCGGTGTTGACGTCGCTGCCATTTGCCGGCGACGACCGTCGCGACGGCGTCGTCGGGCTGGCGTTCGCGATGAAGAACATCGCGCAGTTGCTGCTGATGTGCGATGGCCATGATATTGGGCTGTCGGTTGACGGCGGATCGCTCGAAAGAACGACCAGGACTGGCGGGCTGGGAGGCGTGCCGGACGCGCTCGCGACCGATCCGAACGTGTTCATCTACGACAATTATCCGGGCGGCATCGGCTTCAGCCGGCCGCTCTACGAGATGCACGAGCTTCTGCTCGAGCGGACCCGCGATCTGATTGCGGGATGCCCCTGCGAATCCGGATGCCCGTCCTGTGTCGGGCCTGAGGGAAATACCGGTCCGCATGCGAAGCAGGTCGCCTCGCGCATCCTCGACCAGCTTCTACAGGCTCAGGCGGTGTGATGGATCTGTCGTCGCGTTTGCGCGCGATCGTGAAAGGCGGTCCGCCCAAACCGCCTACCCTGGGAGAGCGTGATCCTCACGCGAGTCGAAGGGAACTGACCTACGAACCAGATACCGGCCGCTATGAAGCATCGACGGATCTCAGCCAGGTCGGTGCGCTCCTGGGCGGTCGCCCCGTCGACACACCCTTCGGCCGCTGCCTGATTGTGGATCGCCGATATGAGGCGGATCGGTGGCACGGCGGCATCCGCATCGGAGACTGCGAGGTCGGCGATCTCGACTCTCTCGTGATTCTCGACCCGTCTCTGAGCAACATTGTCCGGGGTCAGACCCCGGACGGTCCGTTACGTGCTTTTCCTCGGACGATCTTCATCGATCTCGAGACGACAGGGTTGAGCGGCGGCGCAGGGACCGTGGCGTTCCTGGTCGGTTGCGGATATTTCGATCTGGGCGCGTTCCAGGTTCGGCAGTTTCTGCTGACCAGTCACTCAGCGGAGCGCGCGCTGCTCTACGCGGTCGCAGAATTTTTCAAAGACACGGACCTGATCGTCACCTACAACGGCAAGACGTTCGACGTACCGGTCATGGAGACGCGGTGGTTGTTTCATCGCCTCCAGATGCCGCTCGACAGCGTGCCGCATTTCGACATGCTGCACCCGGCTCGCCGACTCTGGCGCGGCCGTTCGGCCGCTCTCGATGCGGACGACGGCGGGTGCCGCCTGTCGACACTGGAGCGGACACTGTTCAACGTGAATCGGGTGGGCGACGTCGATGGCTTCGAGATCCCCTCGCGGTTCTTCCGGTTTCTGCGGAGCCGCGATCCGCGTCCGCTCGAGCCTGTGCTCGAGCACAATCGACTCGATCTCGTGTCACTGGCTGCGGTGATGGCCCGCGCCGTGGAGCTCACCCGAGACGGCCACGAGGCGTGCCGCGACTGCCATGAGGCCCTGGCACTCGGTCGCGTCTACGAACGCGCCGCTGCCGACGATCGTATGTTCAATCGCGAAGGCGTGCTGTCGCGGATAGAGCCCTGCTATCGACGCGGTGCTCAGTCTCGCGCCGCCGACGTGCGAGCCGAAGCGCTCTATCGCCTCGCGCTCTCGCACCGTCGCGGACGACGTTTCGGTGAAGCCGCAGCCATCTGGCGTGAGATTCTGGATTTGACCGAGCCGACGGGCGTCCAGCGAATGACCGGGATGCGCCCGCTGCGACGGTTTGCCGCCGAAGCGCTGGCGATCCATCATGAGCATCGCGACCGAGACCTGGACAGCGCGCGCGAACTGGCGATGTTTGCGCTGCAGGATTCGGACGGTCGTCGCGCCGACGACGTGCGTCACCGGCTGGCTCGACTCGATCGGAAGATCGCCAAAAAAACAGACGCTCAGCTCTTCCCGAGCTGAGCGTCCTGTCTTACATCGCGAAGCGCCGTTGGATCGGCGCGGAACTGGAAACCGTGACTACTTCGTCGCAGCCGCAGCCTTCTCCGACTTCTTGCTCTTTGCGGCGGCCTTGCGGCTCTCGGAAGTCTGCACGCCAAATCGCTTCGTGAAGCGCTCGACGCGACCTTCGGTGTCCACAAGCTTCTGCCGGCCAGTAAAGAACGGGTGGCAGTTATTGCAGATTTCGAGGTGCAGCTCGGGCTTCGTCGATCTGGTCTTCCAGGTGGCGCCACACGCACAGCGCGCCTCGATCTCGTAGTACTTGGGATGAATCCCTTCCTTCACAACAGGCTCCTTGACGCTGACGGGAAAAGATCATTATACCAGACCACTGCTGCGCCGTAAGTGGTTCCTGGGCTGGGTCTTAGCTGATCCGCCGTCACCTTTGCCTCGAGCGCGGCCACGTCTGCGCCTGCTTCTCGTATCGCGACGGTCAAGCCGGGTCTTTAGCTCATCCACGACTTATTCAATGTAATCAACGGTTCTATTCCAGCGATGTTTCCTAAGCTCAGCCATGAGGCTCGCAGAAAGTTCGCGCCCATCGCTGGCCCGGATGTTCTCCTCGACGTGCTTCAATTTCCGCATCCCCGGGATTACCGTGCTCACGTCCGGGCTCTGCAGAATGTGCCGCAGCGCCAGTTCCGGCATCGTCATGTCCGCAGGGACAACCGGACGTAAGCGTTCGATTCTTTCAATCGTCGGAATCAGGTTCTCCGGCCGGAAATAGATGTTGCGGAAGTCACTCGCTGGCCAGGTCGATTTGGCGGTCAGCGTGCCGGCCAGACTGCCCTCGTCGAACGGCACACGCGCAATGACGCCGATGTTGTGCTCGCGACAGTACGGAAAGAGTTCGTCTTCAGGATTCTGATCGAGGACGTTGTAGACCACCTGAACAGCATCGATGATGCCGGAATCGAGGGCGCGGAGCACGTTGGTGGGCTGCCACCGGTTGATGCTGATCCCGATCGCGCGAACGAGCCCCTCTTCTTTCAGCTTCGACGCGGCGCGCTGCCACCGATCGTCAGCGGCCCACGTGTCACTCCAGACGTGAAACTGCTGGAGATCGATCGCAGACACGTCGATATTCTGCAAACTCTTTTCGGTGTACTCGCGAATATAGTCAGGTGGATAAACGTCATCCAGGGAGTACTCCGGCCTCGCCGGCCAGCGACGATTCTTCGGCGGAATCTTCGTGGCCGAGTAGAGACGCTTACCATGATGTCGTTTCAGAAGCTTGGCGAGCAACTGCTCGCTGTGCCCATCGCCGTACGCCCACGCCGTGTCGAAGAAATTGCAGCCAAGTTCCACCGCGCGGTCGAGCGACGCGAGTGATTCTGCGTCCTCACTGCCGGTCCACCCCGCCATTCCCCACATGCCGTAACCGATTTCCGAAATCTCCCATCCAGTTCTGCCGAAGCGTCGATATCTCATGAGGTGATCATAGTTGGGGGTGCGAAGGGTGCCAAGTGTGTCCCAGCCCACTCCGTCGCTTCTGCCTTCCGGCGTCAGACCGAGCCTCTCGGCGCACGATAGAATGCCGACATGAATCGCTTCATCCTGGTTATCGTCTTCCTGTTTCTTGTCGTCCCCCTTCCCGCCCAATCGCCAACCGAAAAGCTCGACTACGCAACGATTGAGCAAATCCGCGATGAAGGGTTGAACCGCTCGCAGGTGATGGATCACATCAGCTGGTTGAGCGATGTATATGGCCCACGCCTGACGGGAAGTCCCGCCATCCTGCAGGCGAGCGATTGGGCGCTGAAGAAATTCAATGAATGGGGACTCGCCAACGGCCATCGTGAGACGTGGGCATTTGGAAAGGGTTGGTCGCTCGTCAGGTTCAGCGCGCAGATGATGGCGCCGCAGGTCCAGCCGCTCATCGGGTTTCCCGCCTCCTGGACACCCGCCACGAAGGGTGCCGTCACCGCTGATGCCGTCCGGGTGCAGATTGACGACGAGGCAGACTTCGAAAAATACCGCGGCAAAGTCGCGGGAAAAATCGTTCTGATCCAGCCGGAGCGGCCAGTGCCGATGCTCGAAGGACTTGTCGTGCATCGCATGGGCGTGAACGACTTCGCGGAGGCTGCGACAACGCCGATCTCGCGAGGGCGTGGAGCCCGCGGCGGCCGCGGCACCGTCGCGGCCAACGAGGAGGACACGCCTGGTCAGGGACGAGGTCGCGGCGCTGCCCAAGCGTTCGCCGCAAAGGTCGCCCAGTTCCTCAAGTCTGAAGGCGCCGTCGCGATTTTCAATCGCGGCAGCGACACGATCATGGCGTCGGTTGGCAGCGATCTGTCGGCGGAGCAGCAGCACACCGACGGCGGCACCATCTTTCCAACCGGCAACGGGTCTCGTGGCGCGGACGCGGGAAGTGGCCTGCCGACGGTCACGCTGGCGGTGGAGCACTACAACCGGATGATTCGAATACTCGCGAAGGGCATCCCCGTCACAGTGGAGCTCAACGTCGAGACCAGGTTCTACGACGAGACGACACCGAATGGGTTCAACACCGTGGCCGAGATTCCCGGAACCGATCCGAAACTGAAGGACGAAGTCGTCATGCTCGGCGCGCATTTCGACTCCGTCTCCGCTGCGACTGGCGCGACCGACAACGCTGCCGGGTCGGCGGCCATGATGGAAGCGATGCGAATCCTGAAAACGATCGGCGCGAAGCCTCGTCGCACGATTCGGGTGGCGTTATGGGGCGGGGAAGAAGAAGGACTGCTCGGGTCTCGAGCTTACGTGCGCGAACATTTTGGCGATCCGGCGACGATGGTGCTGAAGCCCGAGCACGCCAGGCTGGTTGCGTACTTCAATTCTGACAACGGCACCGGGCGCATTCGCGGAATCTGGTTGCAGCAAAACATGGCGGTGCGGTCGATTTTCGAACAGTGGATCGAGCCGCTATCAGACCTCGGCGTGGTCGCGACGGGGCCGCGCTCGGTGACGTCGACCGATCACGTGGCGTTCGATGCGGTTGGTCTTCCGGGATTCCAGTTCATGGTGGATCGCCTCGAGTACAACTCGCGGACGCACCACTCGAACATGGACTTTTACGACCGCGTGCAACGCGACGACATGGTGCAGCAGGCGACCGTCATTGCCGTGTTTGCGTACAACGCCGCCATGCGAGACGAGCGGCTGCCGCGCAAGCCGCTACCGAAGCCGCAGACTTCGTCCCAGTAGGCTACGACCCGGGACGCTTCTAATTCGGGTCGTCTTCCGCACGCGCCGGACCGAGCTTGCCCCGTGACCGACGCGAGGAGCTCGCTCGTGTCGTCCAACCGTCTCCGACACTAGCACAACAGATGGAACGCAGTTTGGATGCGGCGTGGTCGTCGTGCTGCGAGCCATTCGATGGGGAATTGCGATCGCCGGTGGGTTTCTCGTGGTTCTGGCGCTTATTGCGGGCGCCGGCTCGCGAACTGAAAAACTCAAGCAGCTCGTCATTGACACATTAGCCGCCCGTCTGGACAGCGAGGTCGAACTCGAATCCTTCAGTGTTGATACATTTCCCACCGTTCACGTGACCGGCAGCCAGCTCATCATTCGTCACAAAGGCCGGCGTGACGTTCCACCGCTCATATCGGTCAGGGAGTTCTACCTCGACGGTGGGCTGATCGGACTGTTCAGTCGGCCGAAACGTTTTCGAACCCTCTCGCTGGTGGGACTTCAAATCAACATCCCACCGGAGTTCAAGGAAGGCGATCGCCCTGACCATTCACCGGCGGCAAGTGCCGCTCCGGTCGCCCAGACGTCGGATGAAGGTCCCGCGGCCATCGTGGTTGACACCCTCACGGCCGCTGACGCCGCGCTGAGGCTGATCCCCAAGCGGCAGGGTAAGGAGCCGCGGGTCTTCAGCATCCATCACCTCACGATGAAGCCGCTTGGCCGCGCAGAACGGATGTCGTTCGAGGCGCTGCTCACCAATCCGATCCCAAATGGGCAAATAAAGACGACGGGAACGTTCGGGCCGTGGCATCGCGACGATCCGGGAGGAACACCCCTCGGCGGCCGCTATACGTTCGAGCACGCCGACCTGTCGACGGTCAAAGGAATCTGCGGCACCCTGACATCGTCAGGCACCTTCGACGGTCAGCTCGATCGGATCGGCGTCAAAGGTGAGACCAACACACCGGACTTTCGAGTGAACGTCAGTGCCAATCCGGTCTCGCTTCGGACTCGATTCGAGGCGGTCGTCGACGGAACTGACGGCGACACTTTCTTGAACGCGGTATCAGGCTCGTTCCTGAACACCGCGCTCACCGCCACAGGAGCGATTGTTGGCGCGGAGGGCGTAAAGGGACGAACAGTGAGGTTGCAGGTCAAGATCGACGACGGCAAGGTGGAGGACGTGCTGCGCCTCGGCGTCAAAGGCAATGCGCCGGTGATGACTGGAGCGCTCGTCCTGCATTGCGATCTGAACTTGCCTGCGGGGCCTCAAGAGGTCATGGACCGCCTCGAGCTTGCCGGCGAATTCGAGGTGGCGAACGCGGATTTCACCAACAAGGAGGTCCAGGCCAAGCTGTCCGATCTCAGCGAGCGTGCACGCGGACTGGATCCGGACGAACATTCAGGGGCGATCGCTTCTCATCTTCGCGCGCACTTCCGACTCGCGCGGAACGTTCTCAGCCTTCACGATGCGGCATTCGCGATCCCGGGTGCCCTGGTTCAGGCCAATGGAACCTACGGTCTCGCTTCCGAGGCGCTGCAGTTCGACGGTACCGTGAGGATGAAAGCGACGATCTCGGAGGCAGCAGGCGGAGGTGTGAAATCTGTCCTGCTCAAGGCCATTGATCCATTGTTCAAGCGAGGCAACGCCGGCGCCGTGATTCCAATCAAGATTCACGGCAGCCGTAACGATCCAAAGATCGCTCTGGATTTCGGCCGGACTCTGAAGCGCCAGTGACAGTCAGCCTCACTGCTCAGTGAGGTTGCGATCCTCCCGTCGTCGGCCAGTTTCGCCAGTCGGCGGCGACAACCGCCCAGAGGACCTGATCGTGGTACTCGGCGTTTCGCAGGAAAGACTGGCGAAGCACGCCCTCCCGGGTCGCTCCCAGTTTCTGCAGCGCGCCGTTGCCCCGTCCATTCTGCACGCACGACCGGGCTTCGAGGCGGTCGGCTCCGATCACGTTGAAGGTAAACGTCACGACCGCGCGGGCCGACTCGATGAAGATGCCCGAGCCCCAGAAGCTCGAGCCCATCGCGAATCCCCATTCGGCCGTCTGGAACGAAGCGTTGAGTTGACGCACCTGGAAGATGCCTACCGCCTGATCGTACCCGTCGGGCACGATCCCGAAACACACATAGTGGCCGGCCGCGCGTTCCCGGTGCGTCCATTCAATGAACCGCTCAAATCCCGCGACCGTTGTCGGCGGCGGAGAAATGAAGCGCGTGACCTCCTCGGTGTCGAGGAAGGCGAGCAAGGACGGCGCATCCGACAGCCGCAGTTCGCGGAGCGTGACGGCGTTGCCCTTCAGCACGGGAAGCGAAGCGCGCCAAGTCGGTGCCGCAGCCGGTTCCTTGGCTGCTGGCCGCCCGGGCGCAACCCGGGCGCGGTTCGGTTTCGTGTCCGTGTGAATCACCGTGATCCCCCGCTCACCGTTTCAAGAACGCTGACCTACAGATCCGTGCGGGACTGAGCTATAGCAAGGACAGATCCGTTTCTTCCGCAATCGCCGAACTACTAAGTCATTAATTTTCAATCATTTATCAAATTCGCAACTTTGTGCCTGGCTGTCGGTTTTGATTGCGTGCGCGCTCTGATGCAGCGCTAATGCGCGTGTTCTTGGCGGATCGGCGCTATTCCATTGATAGGTGGGCAGTTAGGAAGCTGTTACGGAATGGAGCACCCGCTAACGAATTTGGTGCCGCGGTGTGCGGGTCCGCACGGGGTCAGACTGGGGTCAGACTGGGGTCAG
>JBKPNQ010000182.1:0-12706 GCA_046732715.1 Acidobacteriota bacterium
CAACAAGACTGCCGGTAGAGAGGGCTTTCATTGATCGCGCGCGTATTTCATAACTGGGAGCGGCGGCTCGCTGCGGCCGCTCAGAATCGTGTCGTGCGGCCATTTGAATGGGGACTTGAATGGATTGACGGACTGGACGAGCGTGAGGAGGACGCGGTCGGACGGCTCTCGGCGTGGGCCTCACGGACGGTCGAAAACAGCCACCAGTTCTTTGCCCTGCCGTCGACTGACGACTACTCCCTGCGAGGCGATCGCCTGACGTTCCCGAGCGCAGTATCGACCCCGCATCGCGAAAACAACGTCGTCCACGCGCGTTACTTTCCGGAGCGATCAGACCGGGGACGGACGCGAGCGGTCGTCGTGCTGCCGCAGTGGAACGCGGATGCCCAGGGGCACGTGGGACTGTGCCGCCTGCTCAACAAGTTCGGCCTCTCAGCGCTCAGGATGAGCCTGCCCTATCACGATGCGCGAATGCCCCCGGAGCTGGGGCGCGCGGACTACATCGTCAGCTCCAACGTCGGGCGTACGGCGCAGGTCTGCCGGCAGGCGGTGCTCGACACACGCCGCGCAATTGCCTGGCTCGCCGGCCAGGGGTACACCTCGATCGGCATCCTGGGGACCAGCCTTGGCTCCTGCCTCGCGATGCTGACCGCGGCGCACGAACCGCTCGTGCGCACCGCAGCCCTCAATCACATCTCGCCGTACTTCGCCGACGTGATCTGGGAAGGCTTGTCGACCGAACACGTCCGTGCCGGCCTGGACGGACGCATTCAGCTCGACGCGCTCCGGCACATCTGGATGCCGATCTCCCCCTTCCCGTACCTCGAACGCGTGCGCGGCAAACACATCCTGCTCGTGTACGCGCGGTACGACCTGACGTTCCCCGTGACGCTGTCGAAGATGCTGGTAAACGAGTTCGGTCGTCGCGGCATCCATCACGAGGTGGCGGTACTGCCGTGCGGGCACTACAGCACAGGGATCACGCCGTTCAAATGGATCGATGGGATTACGCTTTGCAGATTCCTGAATAGGAGTTTGTAGTCAGTTGCCAGTTTCCTGTTGCCAGTTTCCTGTGTTCTCACTCACTGGGAACTGGAGACTGGGAACTGGTGACTACAGGAACTTCAGTATCCCTCGCAGCGCATCGTACAACACGCCGGCGACGGCTTTGACGATGGGAGACACCTCGCCCTGGGCGATGTTTTCAGCCGTGCTGACCGGCTGTGTCACGAGCAGGTAAATCAGCCCGCCGGCGAAGACTGCCGTGAGGATCCCGATGATCCCCGCCAGGCTGAGGCTGCGCTGAGCTAGGCTCATACGAACCGATACAGTGTACATCGGGGCCCCGTACAACTGTCAGTTGGACGGGGCAACCGCCGCCATGGTTCACTTACCGGCCGATCCACGGCTCAAATGTGGACGTCAGCTCGGCCGGCGTACCCATATTCAAGCGCGCAATACCGGGCGCTACCTTCTCCCGGTCTCCAACGATGACGGTCACGAGACGGGCGGGGTCGATGTAGCGCTGGGCGACGTTCGTCACCGCCGCTTCGTCGACGGCGAGGACCTTCGGTACGAAGGTCGAAAAGTAGTCGTCGGGAAGATCGTACAGCGCCAGCTGCGCCGCCCCGCGGCTGACTTGCTCCGCCGTCTCGAAGTTGCGCGGGTAGCCGCGCGTGAGCGCGGCGCGCCCGGTCTGCAGTTCTGCCGCCGTCACCGGACGATCGCCGCGAATCGCCTGGAGCTCATTCAAGGCTTCAATCACCGCCTCAATCGTCACGTCCGACTGGACGCTGGCCGTGACTGAGAACGGACCGGCACCGCGACGGAAATCAAACGAGGTTCTCGCCCCGTAGGTGTAGCCCTTGTCTTCGCGGAGGTTCATGTTGATGCGGCTGACAAACTGTCCGCCGAGCACGATGTTCAACACGAGCAACGCGTGATAGTCCGGCGTACGCCGCGGCACGCCGATGTGACCAATACGCAATTCCGACTGCGCCGCCGCCTGGCGATTGACGATCACGATGCGATCGTCAGGCGGCCCTGGCAGTGTCCACAGCGCTGGATCGGGCGGCGCTCCCGAACCAGGCGCGGACCAGCCTCCGAATGCCGCTTCGACTGACGCGGCCAGGGCGTCGTGGGTGGCGTCGCCGGCGGCGATGACCGTCGTGTGGGCCGGGGCAAACTTGGCACCGTGGAACGCGCGCACTTCGGAAAGCGTCACCGACTGCAGCGACTCCTCGGTGCCGAGCGGCGTGTGTCCGTAGGGATGATCCCGGTAGAGAAGCCGGGCAAACGCACGATCAGCCAGCGCAGGCGCGAGGTCGCGCAGCTGGATAAGCCGGTTCAGCCGCAGCTCACGGACGCGTTGAAAATCCGAGGCTTCAAGCCGCGGGCGGATCACCATGTCGGCGAGAAGCCCGCTCGCCCGATCGGCGAATCGCGCGAGGCTCGACAGCGTCAGGATGGTTGCGTCGGATCCGATTTCCGAGTCGAGATGCCCGCCGATTCGGCCCAGCGTATCGTGCAACGCCATCGCGTCGAGATCGCCGCAACCTTCGTCGAGCATGTCGCTCGTGATCGCCGCCAGCCCCGGCCGATCGATCGGATCGACTGATGCGCCGACCGGCATCAGCGCCAGGAAACTGACGAGCGGGACCGCGTGGTGTTCAACCGTGCAGACCCGGAGCCCATTCGACAGCGTACGTCGCCGGATCTCCGGAAACCGGAGCGACGGATCGGCGCCGAGCGCGGGAAGCCGCGCGCGATCGACGCGCATCACGACACCGAGACGGGCTGGGACCCGGCCAGTGCCAGATCATTCCGCCCTCCTGGCACAACGCTCAGCAGCACGCGCCTTTCGGGTCGCAGCCAGGCGCGTGCGACGCGCTGCACGGAGGCCGCTGTGACGCGCCGGTATCGATCCAAGTCACGCTCGAAGAACCCTGGATCGCCGACGAAGACGTTGTACGCATTCAGCTGATCGGACTTGCCGCCGAAGCCTCCGACGGTCTGCAAGCGGAAGATGAAATTGGCTTCAGCCTGCGCCTGGCATCGTTCCATTTCGTCCAGCGTCGGTCCTTCGTTCGCGAGTACGTCGATCGCCACGCCGATGGCGCGGTCGAGTTCGGCGAGGGTTCTGCCCGGCGCCGCCGTGACGATGATCTGGAAGTAGCCGCCAAGCTCCCGCGAGCTCTGCGAAGCCGCGACTTCGGTGGCTAGCCGCTCCTGATACACCAGCGTGCGATAGAGACGGGAGGTCTTGCCGCCCGACAGGATCTCGGCAACCAAATCAAGCTCGGCATCGTCGGCGGCAAAAATCGACGGCGAGTGCCATGACAGGTATAGCCGCGGCAGTTCGACGCGATCCTCGAGCACCAGCCGCTGCTCGCTTCCAAACTCGACAACTGGAGGCGCGTGAACGGGCGTGGGCTCGTCGCCTCCGTCGAGTTCGCCGAAGTAACGGGCCGCCAGCTCCACGGCTTGCGCGGTATCGACGTCGCCGGCGAGCGCCAGTGAGGCATTCCGAGGGCGGTAATAGGTCTGGAAAAAGGCGCGGACGTCGTCGATGTGTGCCGCCTGAATATCCTCCGCTGCGCCGATCGTCATCCAGTGATAAGGGTGATCCTCAGGATAGAGCGCAGCCATGACCGCCATGCCGGCGAAACCGTACGGGCGATTCTCATAGTTCTGACGGCGTTCGTTCAGGACGACATCCCGCTGATTCGCGAACTTCGCATCGGTGAGAGCTGGCAACAGGTAGCCCATGCGATCCGATTCCATCCAGAGTGCAAGCTCGAGCGCGTTGGTCGGGACCACTTCCCAGTAGTTGGTACGGTCCGCGTTGGTCGATCCATTCAGCAGCCCACCCGCTTCCTGCAGCGGGTGAAAGTACCCTTTGTCGTAATGCTGGGAGCCCTCGAACATCAGGTGCTCGAAGAGGTGAGCAAACCCGGTCCGGCCCGGCGTTTCGTTCTTCGAGCCCACGTGGTACCACAGGTTCACGGCCACGATCGGGCACCCGTGATCTTCGTGAACCAGCACATCGAGTCCATTGTCGAGCGTCTGTCGCGTGTACGGAATGTTCATGTATCGTGTGTGCCTCGTGGTCAATCGTAACGACAATCCATCGCAGGGTAAACCTCAAGTCGCTCGGCGCATGCTGGCGCTCGTCGCGCTGGCGCAGTTCCTCGGCATGACGCTGTGGTTTTCCGCAACCGCGGCGGGACCGGCCATTGCCGTCGAGTTCGTCATGACCCGATCGACCGCGGCGTGGTTGACGATGGCGGTGCAGGCCGGATTCGTGCTGGGGACGCTGACGAGCGGCGTCTTGAATCTTGCTGATGTGTTGAACGCGCGACGACTGTTCGCCGCCGGGTGCGCACTCGGGGCGGCAGCGAATGGCCTCATCCCCTTCGCCTCCGCACCCGGCAGCATCATCGCCCTTCGCGGATTGACGGGATTCGCGCTCGCGTGCGTGTATCCGCCAGGATTGAAGATCGCGGCCGGATGGTTTCTCGATCGTCGCGGAACCGCGCTCGGCATCGTTGTCGGTGCTCTGACCATCGGGTCGGCGTTTCCCCATCTGCTGGCGTGGAGCACGCGCGCCGTAGCCTGGCGGCACTTGATGTGGATTTCATCGCTGCTGGCGGTCGCGGGTGGTTGTGTCGTGTCGCTCACCGTCGAAGATGGCCCTTACGTCAGCGCCACGGCACCGTTCGATCCACATGCGATCGTTGAGATGGCACGGAATCGGGCGGTTCGGTTGGCCACGCTTGGGTACCTCGGCCACATGTGGGAGTTGTATGGCATGTGGACGTGGATTTCGGTCTTCGGCAATGCCGCCATGATCGCCCGATCCGGGGTCGAGAGCCATATCGGTTCATTGATCGCATTCGCGGCGATTTCGAGCGGCGCTGTCGGCTGTGTCGCGGCCGGGCGATGGGCCGATACGTTTGGAAAGGCGCGAATCGCGCGGCTGGCGCTGATCGCCAGCGCGACGTGTTCCGCCATCGCCGGATTCGTCTTCACCGCGCCGGCGGCGATCCTGTTTCTCTTCGCCGCGATCTGGGGGTTCGCCATTGTCGCCGACTCGGCGCAGTTCTCGGCGCTTGTCTCGGAACACAGCGGTCGCACGGACGTGGGGACCGCACTGACCCTGCAGACGTCGGTCGGCTTCCTGCTGACGATGGCGAGCATCCGCCTGGTGCCGTGGTTCGCCGGACTCGTGGGGTGGCGGTGGGCGTTCCTGATGCTGGTGCCGGGGCCGGTGCTCGGGGCGATGGCGATGAAGCGCTTGATGGTGATGGGGGAACGAAGGTGACGGAGGAAACGGAGTTCACAACGAAGGAACGAAGCTAACGGAGACGAACGGAGGAACACCGCCGTCCGGCACTACCGGGTTCTATTTGAATACTTTTGCCGGTAGTGCCGGACGGCGGTGTCTCTTCGTTCGCCTTCGTTGGCTTCGTTTCTTCGTGTGAACTCCGTTCCCTTCGTACCCTCCGAAGACTCAAGCGATCGGAATCAATGGAATCGCCGTCTTCTTGTAACTCGCGATCGACAGCTGCGCCGCGAGCTGTCGGGCGGCGGAGCGGAACGCTTCCGCCGGGCCCGACTGCGGTTCCGCGATTGTGATCGGCACGCCGGTGTCGCCGCCCATCCGGATCGGCTCGTAAAGCGGCACGCGTCCAAGGAAAGGAATGGAGAGATCGGCGGCGAGCCGTTCGCCGCCCCCCTTGCCGAAGATGTCACTCTCGTGCCGGCACTCGGGGCAGACGAAATGACTCATGTTCTCGATGAGGCCGAGCGTCTGGACGTTGAGTTTCTGGTACATCCGAACGGCGCGACGGGTGTCGGCTACCGACACGGTTTGCGGCGTCGTGACGACCACGCTGCCGGCAACCGGGACGGTCTGACTCAACGTCAGCGCCACGTCGCCCGTTCCGGGTGGCATGTCCACGATCAAGTAGTCGATGTTGTCCCAGTGCACGTTGCGGAAGAACTGCTGGATGACGCCATGCAGCATCGGGCCTCGCCAGATGACCGGGGCATCGTCGCTCGCCAGAAATGCCATCGAGACCAGCCGGATGCCGTACTGCTCGGCCGGAATGATCTGGCCGCGTTCGTCGCCAACCAGCTGCGTATTGATGCCGAGCATGATCGGCACGTTGGGACCGTAGACGTCGCCGTCGATCATCGCGACGCGGCTCCCCATCTGACTGAGCGCGATCGCCAGATTGACAGCCACCGTCGTCTTGCCGACGCCGCCCTTCCCCGCGCCAACGGCAATGATGTTCTTCACGCCGGCCACCGGCGTCTTGGCCGCATCGACATTTGCGGTCGAACGCACCTGAGCGGTCATCTCGATCTCGACGGCGGTCACGCCGGGAAGGGCAGCGACAGCCTGCCGCGCCTGTTCGCGCATTTGATCCTTGACCGGGCAGGCCGGTGTCGTCAGCTCGATCGAGAAGCCGACACGTCCACTCGCCTCGATGCGAAGGTTCTTCACAAATTTCAGTGAAACGATGTCCCGATTGAGGTCGGGATCGCGAACCGTGCGAAGCGCGTCCAGGACAGTCGATTCAGAAAGAGGTGTAGACATGGATCTACTGAATTGTACCCGGGATCGCGTCCCGCGATTAGAGCCGCTGTTCGGCGATTTCGCCAACGACCGGCAACTTGAACCGTTCCCCCTGGTAGGCCTTGAACATGAGCACCAGCCAGAGGGCTGCCGATCCGTAAAACACGAAGATCGACAGGATCCATCCCAGGAACGGGATAGCCAGGCAGACGAGAAATGCGAGACAGGCGGCGCCAAAGACAATCATCGACTGCATCGCGTGAAACCTGACGAAACTATTCTCCGGCTCGGTGGCAAAAAAAATGACGCCGGTGACCCATCCCAGGCCGTAGCAGAGCGCACCGGCTACGTTTTCGTCGAACCCGCTAGCGGTCTTGATCGATCCCATCTGCTGTCGCCTCACGACTCCACCACGAAGACCGCGCGCGTCCTCGTGTGGAGCAGCACCCAGAACGCATAGATTCCGAGCGCTGTTCCAAACGGAAGGATGAAAAGATTGAGCGCACCCAGCCACAGCACCGCGAGCCGGCCGTGAGGCCGGTTACGGCGGAGCGCACGCCCCGCCCAAGCGTTCGCGCCGCCGCCGACGAGCAGCGCTGCCGCGAAGATCGCAAATGCGCCAGCCGTCAGGCCGGCGGCCATCCGATCGGTGCCTGAGGCGACGCCGATGGCGATCGCGCCCATTGCCAGGAGCAACATCGAGAGGCCGAGCAGCAGCCCGATCGCTCCCCAGACGAGCTGAAGGATGCCCAGTAAATGCAGATGCGCGCGCATGAGTGCTGAACGGGTCCCCCCAACGCCTGGCCGCGCCGTTGCTCGTGAGGTTCTCGCGAGCAAGACGGAGCGAAGGTGGGGCTTTATCGGATTGTAATCCGGACTTCGACGCAGGTCTGCGGTGCGCCTTGCGGCGCAACACTGAAACGGAACGTGGCTCCTTCGCGGACGCCCGCCGGAACGCGAAGCCGCATCTCGTGTGCCGCCGATACTTCACCCACGCCGCAGCATCCCGCGCACCACTCGTCCCAGACCTCTCCGCGCCCGCCACACCGGGGGCAGGTCCGTCGAAGCGGGACGCGGAGCGGCACGAGCGCTCCCCAGAACGCCTCTTGCGGGCTCACGACAATCTCCGCCGACAACACGGTTTCCCGGCCGCCGCCGAAGAACGAGTCACGCATGCGATCGAGCACGCTGGACACGGACGGGAAGTCAATGGCGACCTCGTCGCCAAGCCAGTCGGCACGGCTCCTCGAGCGGAGCCTCGAATCATACGAGTGACGCCGGTCGGGATCGCGCAACACCTCGTAGGCACGCGAGACTTCGAGGAACGTGCCGGCGCGGTCCTCTCCCGAGATGTCCGGATGGTACCGGCGCGCAAGCTGCCGGTACGCCCGCTTGATTTCAGCGGCTCCCGCGTCCGGCGACACGCCCAAAACGTCGTAGTAATCGCGCATTCAGCCCAGTAGAACGCCTGCAAGAACCAGCCCGCGAGCCTCAGAGGGCTCGGCTCGTTGCTTAGAGGCTACGATAGGGTCCGCCCGAAACGATGTCAACCCGGCTGGCCCACGCTCCGCACATTTTTGCAAGCGCCGCCCGGTGAGGCCGCTCCCCACCACCGGCACCATGCAGCGCTGCTACAATTTATGGATGCACGAGTGTCCGCTCTGCGGTGAGTCGATGCGCCTCAGCGTACGCGACGTCCAGGAAAAAGACGGGGCAATGCGGCAGGTGCGCGAGTGGATTTGCCCCGAATGTGACTATTTCGAAGAGGCCGACGGGGAAGGATAAGCGCGAACGTCAGCGGGCGCCGAGCGTCAACAGCACTTCGTTGCGAATCTCGTCTTCGAAATCGGCGAAATTAAGCGCGGTTTCGCACTCGTCGCAGAGCACCTCGATAACCGCAGGGCGTCCCTCCTCGTTGGCTTCGACACGCGAGTTGCGCAACTGGACGATATGCATCTGCAGGGTCTTGACCAGGAAGTTCTGGTCGTTCCCGCAGCTCGGACAGGTCAGGGCCATCTAGGTCGCTCTCCTCTCGGCCGTTTTCCGGCCGTTGCCAAACCTTCGAATTGTACGAGAACGCATTTCCCGTACGCAATCAAGATCTTCCACGATTTTTGCGATCCGTCCTGACAAGAACTGCCCGCGCGGGTATACGATGCTCCATGGCCGAACCTCCGTCGTCCCTGAATGTGCACTCCGAAGAGCGTGGGCCGCACTGGGTCGCCTGGATCGGTGACGCCACGGGGAAACCGTCGGGATCTGTTGTGCTGGTCGGACGAAATCGGAAGGAGGCCGAAGAGCGGGCGCGACGATGGGGAGCCTTGCAAAAGACGCAGTAGCAGCTATTCCTCGGAATCGCCCTCCTCGTCGAATTCCTCCGGTTCGCCCAGACGCAGAATTTGACCGCTGGCATGTCCCGCCAGGATGCAGTGCGGCCCTTTCGCCTCGAGTGACACGACGGAGACATCCCAGGGACGCGCACGATACGCTGCTGCCACGCACCCGCACGGCAGCCCTTCGAGCGCCTCGAGTTCGAAGACCGTCGTCGTCGTCGGCCTTCCGTGGTTTAGCGCAGCCGCAGGAACTGACATCTCCCCACCTCCCTGACGCCGGCCTCTAATGCAATCCCGGCGCCAGCTATGGATTTAGACCGTACGAGGCGGTCTTTGGTTCCGTGATTCTGCCAAAGTACTGAAAAATTTAGAGTTGACCGACCGAGTCCGACTGAGCCCTGTTTCCAATTAGTTGACCCCCGTGAGCTACAACGATCCGCAGGCCGATGACGAACAGCCCGAGAACTGGACCGAACTGCCTTAGCTGAAGCGAGTTACTGGACCATTACGCAAGATGTGCCGTTTCGTCACACTATCCACAAAACGGTATGTTGGCGAAACCGGTGTAGACCTCGGGCAAGGGAGGATTACAGATGTGGCGGCGAACGCTGCAAACCCGTCAAATCGGGGCCAAAATCTCTCCCTGACGTCGTCACGTGGGCATCCGACGCTCAGTCGGCATAAACGAGTCTGCCTTCGATACGCGCACCGGGGTAAATCGCCATGGCTGCCTCGACGTAGAGGTCGAGCTGGCGCTGATGTGAGTGGCGAGGGCGGCCAGTCTTGAATTCAATGACCAGGATGGAACCGTCACTTTTTTGAACGAGACAGTCGATCACACCCCTCAGCACGACAGACTCCCCATCGCGCCTGATCGACATCGAAAACGGCACCTCGTGAAGGAGTCGATCGCCAGCGAGCAGGGTCGCGACGTCCTTTCGCGATCGAAGACGTCGCCAGGCGGTGACGGCCTCCACGACGATGTCGTCGAGATGATCGGTCGAGGCGCGCTCGCTCGCGGTGAGCAGGCCTCGTGCGCGCGCCAGATCGTCCGAATCGCCAGCCGGTCTGCTCTCAGCGCACGATTGGAACAAGCGGTGAACGAGGATTCCGGCGGTCACGTTTCGCGAGCGTTCGTCTCCGTTCGAGTGTCCCACCTCAGAACGATCCAGCCACTCGGTAACCGAGCATCTGGCGGGCGACTCATCAGCGACTGGTCCGAATCGATCGACCAGGGCGCTGACCGGCCGCTCGGGATCCGCACTCACAGCAGCGCTGCTGGTCGCGGGGGGTCTGCAGATTCGCCAGTCGTAGGATTGGCCCGACCCTCCGGTCCAGCCGACAAGCTCGCACCCGTCAAACACGGTTGCCGCGTGATTGAACAGGTGCTTGAACGAATCTGGCAGGACTTCCGCGAGGCTGCCGCGGCCCGGGACCAAGGACCGGTCTTTCAGCATCGAGGAGAGGTAGAGGCGATCGCGCGCGCGTGTCAACGCGACATATAGCAGCCTGCGGGTTTCGTGCTTCTCGCGATCACGCTCGGCCTCGTCGGTTTCCGAGACAAAGGGGCCGACGGAAACCGACGGTTGACCGCCTTCACCGTCAGCGACGACTCGAATCGGATCCGGCGGGCCGCTGGCGCCACGAGCAAGATTGACGACGAAGACGATTGGATATTCGAGCCCCTTCGAGGCGTGGACGGTCATCAGGTTCACCGCGTCCAGCGCTTCAATGACGGCATTCGATTCGTCGCCCGGCGTCAGCGCATCGATGTGGTCGGCAATGCGGGTCAGCGTTGCGTAGCCACGATTCTGGATGCGGCGGATGAGGCCGCGCATCTTTTTCAGGTTTTCCCAGGCTTGGTGGCGTCGCGGGCCTCGCAGCTCGAACGCATACGCTGTTGTCGAGAGCAACTGCTCGATGAGATCGGCGGGCGGTATCCGGTCCACACTCGACAGCCACTCCCCGACATGCGTTCTCACATGCTCCAGGACGCGTCGGTCTTCGTGATCGAGATCGCCGAATCCATCGGGAATTCGCGGATCAGTGATGGCGCGAGCCAGCCGCGGTCCCAGCCTGGCGATCGCCCGATCGGACAGACGTACGAATCTCGATCGTAGAAACGCCGCCGCGCGCAGATCGGACGCGGGATCGGCCAGATACCGAATGAGCGCGGATACGTCTTTGATCTCGTCGGCGTCAAAAAATCCCAGCCCTTTGTAGACGTAGGCGGGGATGCCTCGTTCCTCGAGCGCCTGCTGGAACTCGCGATGGCTCGTGCGCGATCGAAACAGAATGGCGATGTCGCCGGCCCGGGCCGGTCGCGGCACTCCGGTCTGGCGATCTCGAACGCTCTCCTCTCTCAAGATCCTGGTGATTTCTGCGGCAGCGGCTGCCGCGCATTTCTCGGCATCCGCTTCGGCGACGAGCCCGAGCACCGGTCCCCGCCGATCGCTGGCCGAGTCGATCGGAAACCGATCGGTTGCATCGTAGGTAAAGTCGTCAGGCCGCGATCCCGGCTGTGCCATCTCGCCGAACAGATCGTTGACGAACGACAGCAGCTCCGGCAGGGCGCGGAAGCTGCGTGTAATCGATCGCCGTGGATTACCTCCGGCGCGAAGCCCTTCGATGTACTTCCCGGCTTCCTGCAGGACGGCCACTTCGGCATCACGAAACCTGTAGATCGACTGTTTGCGGTCGCCGACGATGAAGATCGATGGCTCGGTCGGCAGGCCCAATCCTTCACCCCACGACTGGATCAGGAGTGACACCAGCTCCCACTGCGCCCGGCTCGTATCCTGGAATTCATCGACCAGCACGTGGTGGTACCGGGACTCAAGCCGGAACCGGCTCTGAGAGAATTCGTCCATCTGACGAAGCAACGCCAGCGCTCGCTGCAGCACGTCCGAGAAATCGAGCACGGAGCGTTCTTCGAGGATCTCGCGGTACTGGGCCAGCGCAACCGAGAACATCCGCCTGATGCCGCGCGCGAGGATGACGTTCAGGTCGCGGGTAAACATCGCCAGCACTCGTTCGACCTGGGGTGCCACCTGAAACACAGCGGTCCGGTGCAGCCTCGCCACCTCGGGGGAGGGATAGTCACGGTCTCCCTTGTAAGGCGGGATGGCACCACTTCGCCTGGGGTTGCCATCCGCCGTCAGGAAGTGTGCGCCGGCCCGGTCGAGCACGGCGCGAATGTCCGCGTCGTCCGATCGATCGAGCGCGGCACCGCGTCGAAGATCGCGCACCAGGAGTTGGTAGCGCGGATGGTCGACCGGCCCGTGACTGAGGAACGCCGCGAGACCGCCGGGGGCGGTGCGGAGCGCGTCCTGCAGCGCCGTCGCTGCGCGCCGGCACACGTCGGCGGCGGTAAGGTCGGAAGGGCCGCTCGCCAGGAATCGATCCAGCACATTCCAGGCAACCAGCCGACGATCCAGGAGGAGCGCCAGGCCCTGTCGGGTGCGCGACACACCGAGCTGGGCCAGCACGAGAGCGATGTCGGACTCGTTCTTGGCGAGGCTCGAAAAGATGCGCATCGATCGATCGAGCGCGTCGTCGATCAGCCGCGGCACCTCCGTCTCGTCCGCCATTTCAAACCCCGGGTCGAGATCGGCTTCGAGTGGAAATTCGCGCAGCAGCGATAAGCAGAACGCATCGATTGTGCTGATGGCAATTTCTCCCAGCCGGTCTCGAACGGCGTTCCAGCGTGCGCGATCGAACTCGGAACGCGACGCAGCGGCCTTGAGCTCGCGGATGATGCGCTCGCGCATTTCAGCGGCCGCCTTGCGTG
>JBKPNQ010000183.1:0-48451 GCA_046732715.1 Acidobacteriota bacterium
CGAGCGAGCGTAGCGAAGCGAGCCGCGCGAACGGTCGGGTGGGTCGGGGAGGGCCGGCGGATCAAGCAACACGCGAGCGAGCGTAGCGAAGCGAGCCACGCGAACGGTCGGGTGGGTCGGGGAGGGCCGGCGGATCAAGCAACACGCGAGCGAGCGTAGCGAAGCGAGCCACGCGAACGGAGCGAGCCGGCGAAGCGGCTCGCGAGAGAGCGTGTAGGGGAGTCCGAGGGGCGAAGCCCCTCGGAGGGTACAAAGAAACGGCCGGCATCAACTGCCGGCCGTTTCCATTTGACGGTAGGGAAGTCTTAGCGACTTCCCCCGCTAGTGTGTGCCATGTGTGCACCTCCCGGCCGCGACCCGATTTTGAGGGCCCCCTGTTCAAGGAGCTTGGTCGCTCGTGCCTTTTTTTGCGCCGTCGCACCTGGCGAGGCGAACCAACGTCTCAGAATAGCATGGCCCCGGGCGAAGTCGGAGCCCACCCATCAATTCCGGGGCGAAGTGTTATCGTTCTCGCATCCGAAACGATGACGACGCTGCTGCAGACGCGGGACCTCAAAAAGCATTACCACATGGGCACGTCAACCGTGCGCGCCCTCGACGGCGTGTCCCTCTCGGTCGAACAGGGAGAGTTCGTCGCGCTCCTCGGCACCTCCGGCTCCGGAAAGTCAACGCTCCTCAATCTGGTCGCGGGGCTTGATCGGCCGACCGAAGGATCGCTGCGAATCTTCGATCAGGACCTTTCGCAGATGTCCAGCGCCGAGTTGAGCGTCCATCGCCGGCGGAATGTTGGCATCATCTTTCAATCGTTCAACCTGGTTTCGACGATGACGGCACGGGAGAACGTGACGCTGGCGATGATGTTCGCCGGCGTTCCGCGTGCCGAGCGTGAGGCCGCCGCCGACGAGCTGCTTGGATCGATCGGCTTGGGAGAGCGCCAGCAGCATCGGCCGCGCGAGCTGTCGGGCGGAGAGCAGCAACGGGTCGCCATCGCTCGTGCCTTGTCGAACAAACCCCATTTGCTGCTCGCGGATGAGCCGACCGGCAACCTCGACAGCCACACCTCACGCGAGATCATGGCAATCCTCGAGGATCTCAACGAGCGGGAGGGCAAGACGATCATCATGGTGACGCACGACGCGCCGTTCGCACGCGCCTACGCGCATCGGACGATTACCCTTCTGGACGGCGTGGTCGTAGACGAGCAACGGGAGCCGGGCGCATGACGTTTCGCGACACGCTCGATCTCGCGCTGCGCAACCTCGGTGAAGCAAAGCTGCGCACGTCGTTGACGACGCTGGGCGTGGCGATCGGCATCGCCTCGCTCGCCGGCATGGTGTCGCTTGGCGTCGGTCTTCAGGATCAGTTCGTCAGTCGCTTTACGAAGTCGGGACTGTTCGACACGATTTCCGTCACCCCCGGCCAGGACCTTCCAGGCGGGCTCGCCCGGATGGCATTTGCCGGACGCGGCGGATTTGGCGCCCGGCGCAGGGCGGAGCGTGCGGCGAAAGCGTCGCCGGAGGCCGCACCGCTCCGATCGGATCTGAACGACGACACCATCAAGGAACTGACGTCGATGGCGAACGTCAGGGAGGTCTATCCGAGCATTCGCGTCCCGGTGGAAGCGAAATTCGGCGACGAATCCGAAGGCACCCTGGCCGCCGGTGTGCCGATGAGCGCGAAGGATCAAGGATCGTTTCAGTCGATTACCTATGGAAGGTTTCTGAGCAGCGACACAGCTGCCGAATGTCTCTTGAGCCTCGACATGGCGAAGCGAATCGACGACGCGAACCCGCAATCGCTCGTCGGCAAGGATCTGACGCTGGCGCACGGCGCGCTCGGCAGCGGAGCCGCGACGGCCCAGCCTGTCCCTGGCGCGATGCCGTCCGCGAACGCGTCTCGCATCGACGTGCCGTTCAAGATCGTTGGCATCATCGAGCGCGAGACCGGGCCGTTCGCGGGCGCGGCGGCGGTGTCCGGCGTGATGATTCCGTTGGGCCGTGCCAAGGAGATCCTGTTGTCGACGCGCGCGCTGACGCAGGCCCTCGCACCGGATCGGGTCGCCGGCAACGCGCCCTACAACCAGGTCATCATCAAAGTGCAGCATCCGCAGAACGTGCAAGATGTGGAAGAGCAGATCAGGAAGAAGGGATTCTCGGCGTTTTCGCTGAACGATGCGCTGCAGGGGGCCAAGCGCGCGTTCATCCTGCTTGATATCGTCCTCAGCCTGATTGGATCCATCGCCCTCGCGGTATCGTCGCTCGGCATCGTCAACACCATGGTGATGTCGATCCTGGAGCGGACCCGCGAGATCGGCATCATGAAAGCGATTGGCGGCAGCGACGGCGACATCCGCAAGATCTTCCTGATCGAGGCATCCGCGATCGGCTTCCTCGGTGGCGTCTCCGGTGTCATCCTCGGCTGGATCGTCGGGCGGGTCGTGAATTTTGGCGCGAACGTCTACATCCAGAATCAAGGGGGCACGCCGGGCAATTTGTTTTCGCTGCCATTCTGGCTGATCGGCGGCGCCATTGGCTTTTCCATCAGCATCAGCCTGATTGCCGGAAGCTATCCGGCGGCGCGGGCCGCGCGGTTAGATCCGATCAGAGCACTTAGACATGACTAAGAGAAGTGACTCAAAACCCGGGTCAGGCGCGGGTCCTGTCCGCGGCGGTCCGCGGCCAGCCCGACCGGGTGCTCGGACGAAAAGCACAGTAACGGGAGACGTCGTGCGCGCCCGTCGGGGCGCCCGGTCCGCGGCCACCCGCGATCGGGTTTGAACCACTTCTTCGAGCGAGGACTCAGCCGACTCTCTGGAGGCCTTATGATGACGCGTGCGGGGACGGCGATCTTGGGCGTGTTGGCATTTCTGGCCGGCGGGCACACGGCTTCCGCCCAAACCAAGGCAAAGGCAGAAAACGTCCCCGAGATTCCCTACCAGTCAGTGCCGAACTTCCTGAAGCTTCCCTCCAACCTGTATCTCGGCGAAGGCATTGGCGTGGCGACCAACTCGAAAGGCCACGTTTTCGTATACACGCGCAGCGGCGACACGCGATTGTTCGAGTTCGATCAGACCGGCGCCTTCGTGCGCGAGATCGGCCAGGGCTTGTACGGGTTCGAATTCGCGCATGCGGTCCGAGTCGATCGCGATGACAACATCTGGGCGGTCGACGAAGGCACCAACATGGTCATCAAGTTCGCGCCAGACGGCCAGGTCGCGATGGTGATCGGGCGAAGACCTGAAGCTGTGGAAGGGCTCGTCGCCGCGGCTGCTGGAACGCCGGATCCGCCGCCAGAGCCGTACGTGTTCAGCCGGCCGACGGATGTCGGCTTTGATGCGGCCGGGAACATCTTCGTGACTGATGGATACGGAAACTCACGCGTCGTGAAGTTTGACAAGAACGGCCGATTCATCAAGGCGGCAGGAACGCGCGGCAATCAGCGCGGTCAGTTGAACCTGCCGCACACGATGGCGATGGACGCCAACGGCAATGTCTACGTCGGCGACCGCAGCAATGCGCGTGTCCAGGTGTTCGACAACGATCTCAACGTCAAAGCGATTTACGACAACGTCGGGAATCCGTGGGCGGTCTGCGTCTCTCCGGGGCCGCATCAGTACCTGTTCGTGTCGAATTCAATCCCCGACAACGGCCTGGCGCAATACCGGGATATCACCGGCGAGATTTACAAGATGGAGCTCGATGGCACCATCCTCGGCAAGTTTGGCAAGCCGGGAAAACAGCCGGGAGAGTTCAGCACCGTGCACGAGATCGACTGCCGCAACCCGAACGAGTTGTTCGTCGCGGAAATCACGGCGTGGCGGATTCAGAAGATCATCCTGCGGCCGCAGCCGCCGGCCGCAACCGGACGATAGGAGGAAGTCGTGGTCCGCTCGCTCCGTCTTGCCGTCATCATCTTGAGTCTCGGGGCCGTCGCCCGGCTTCAAGGTCAGGGTGTGGTTCCCGAAATTCCTTTCGAGGCCTCGACGGGCATGCTGAAACTGCCCGCCGATGTCTACCTCGGTGAGGTCGCTGGCGTGGCGACCAACTCGAAGGGGCAGATTCTTGTTTACACCCGGACCGGAAACCCGACGGTGGGTCTGGGCAATTCGCGACTATTCACCCACGGAGGGTCGCGACTCTTTCAGTTCGATCGCAACGGCACGTTCGTCCGCGAAATCGGTCAGGGCATCTACGGGTTCTTGATCGCGCATGCCGTTCGCGTTGATCCGCAAGACAACATCTGGATCGTCGACGAAGGTTCCAATCAGGTGGTGAAATTCAGCCCGGATGGCCGCGTGCTCATGGTACTGGGCCGGAAGCCTGAAGCGGTGACGATTCGAATGCCTGCGTCAGGTGCCCCATCGGGCCGCGGAGCGGCAGGAGCGGCGGGTGCCGGAGGCGCAGGCGATCAGTTCGTGCGCCCTAGCGACGTCGCCTGGGACTCAGATGGCAACATCTTCGTGGCGGATGGCCACGGAGCCAATGCCCGCATCGCGAAGTTCGATCGCACTGGCCGGTTTTTGCTGTCCTGGGGCGGCCGCGGCGCCGAGCCAGGACAGTTCAACGTTCCGCACTCTATTGCCACTGACGCTCAGGGAAACGTGTATGTCGCCGATTCAGGAAACAAGCGGATCCAGATCTTCGACGGACGCGGCACTTTTAAGTCGCAAATCACAGACATAGGGGTGCCGATGGCGATCTGCGTTTCCGGCGGATCTCATCAATATCTGTACAGTTCCCACGCCGGCGACAGGTACGGTATGGACGACGCCGCGATTTACAAAATTGAACTGGACGGCAAGGTTCTCGGCAGGTTCGGCAAGGCCGGAAAGCTCGACAAAGAATTTGGGCTGGTCAACGCTATTGATTGCCGCACAGAGAACGAAATCTATATAGGGGAGCTCACAAACTGGCGTGTGCAGAAGCTCAACCTTCGTCCAAAGACAACCAGATGACTCCAAACCGCCAAAGGGACGCTTTTCGGCGACTTTGACGTATCATTACGGCACAGTCTGATGTTGCCTCGTACCGCCCTGGTCCTTCTTTCGGTGTTGGCGTTTGCGCCCCAGGAAGGACAACAAATTCTTCAGGTCGCGCCGCTGACCCGTGGTGATGAGGTCCTCGTTTCTTTCAAGCTCGCGCAGGAGCCCAACGAGGAGATCCGTAACGCCATCCAAAGCGGTTTGACCGTCAGCCTCGTCTACAAGCTCGATCTCCGCCGAAGCTCCGCGGGCTGGTTCGACCGGACGATCGCGTCGGCTGTCGTCACCTCCAGCGTGCGATACGACAACCTGACCCGTAAGTACGCCGTCAACCGATCGGTGGACGGCCGGATTGACAAGGCCGACTCGAAGGACACCGAGGAAGCGGTCTGGGCCTGGCTGACCGACCAGTTCGAGCGGATGCCGCTCTTTCGCGGCGCGCCGCTCGAAGTGAACGCTGAATACTACGTTCGGGTCCGGGCCCACAGCACGCCCCGCATCATGTCTTTCGTGTGGCCATGGCAGGCCGACGACGTCGTCGGCCTTGCAAAATTCACCTTCATGCGGTGATGCGTCGACTTCCTTCGGCGATCATCCTGCTGTCTGTTCTGGCCGCGACGGTCCTGATCGCGCAACAGCCGCCGGTCTTTACGCCGAACGGCGCGCTGCCGGTCCTCGATAACTACCTCGACGCCTTCCGGAAGCAGGTAGGCATCCCTGGACTCTCGGCCGCTGTTGTCCGCGACGGCGTGATCATCTGGGAAAAGGGTTATGGCTACCAAAACACCGCTTCACGGATCCCGGCGTCGCCGGACACGCCTTATCTTGTCGGCGATCTGAGCGGCACGCTCGCTGCAGCCATGCTGCTCGAGTGTTCCGAGCGCCGGCAGCTGTATCTCGATGAGCCGATTCGGAAATATGGCGGCGAACTTCCTGAGGCCGGCGTCACGATTGCGCAGGTCCTCAGCCATACCACTCCTGGTCTCGAGGAGCCGTTTCTCTACAGTCCGGAACGATATGAGCAGCTGACGCCGGTCGTGGAGCACTGCGGCGAAGCTCGTTCGTATCGCAAGAGTGTCGCGATCCTGCTCGATCGCGCGGGGATGCAGGACTCCGTGCCTGGGACGGATCTCTGGCGCTCGGACACGGTGTTACGCGAGGGGGAATTCGAAGGCGAAACCATCGATCGATACCGCCGTGTGCTGGACCGCATGGCGTTGCCCTACCGGGTGGATACACGTCTCCGCGCCGAACGAACCGAGCTTCCTCCGATGACGATGAGCGCGGGAAACGGGCTGGTCAGTACGGTCCGTGATCTCGCCCGCCTGGATGCGATGCTCGACTCGAACGGGATTCTGCGCCAAGAGACGCTCGACATGGCCTGGAACCCGGTCGTCATCCCGACGACCGGGTTCGTGTCTCCGATGGGGCTCGGATGGTTCGTCCAGAGCCATCGGAACCAGCGTGTCGTCTGGCACTTCGGCAACATCGGCAATGCGTATTCGTCGCTCGTGTTGAAGCTGCCGGATCAGAAGATTACGTTCATTCTCCTGGCGAACAGCGACGGCTTGAGCGCCACCTTCCAACTGCCGGCAGGCAATGTCACCAAATCGCTTTTTGCGACGCTCTTTCTCAGGCTCGTGACGTAGTGCTGGCGCGTCCCCTGACGAGTCTTGCGGCCGGGGTAGTGCTCGCGCTCACATTTCCAGCTGCCGCCGCCGCCGAGTGGCACTTCGTCCCGACCGTAGGCTGGACGTTTGCGGCAGACACCAACCAGTTTGACCCCGATGGCGGCACCTCCAACGTTCATTGGAATTTCGGCGGATCGGTAGCGCTCCTGGGCGCCGGCATTCTCGGTGTCGAGGGAACGGTTGTCTGGATCCCTGGATTCTTTGCCGGTAACGAGGTGCTTGGGCGGCCCCCACTCGTCAGCAAGAGTCATGCGTTCACGATGATGGGAAACGTCGTGCTGACGACGCCGCGAAAGTGGACCGAGTACAACCTTCGGCCAGTGCTCTCTGGCGGATTTGGCTTACTTGGCGTGTCACGCACCGACGGCGTGTATCCTGACAGCTGGAACACTCCGGCATTCAACATTGGCGGCGGCGCAGTTGGGTTCTTCTCCAAGCGCACTGGTGTTCGCTTCGATCTTCGCTACTACAACAGCATCCACAAAGGCGACGAGGGCTGCATGGCCGCCAGTATTCCTCCCGGGTGCCATGTGCGCTACATGACCGCATCCGTCGGCGTCGTCATCAGGCGCTAATCGCAGGCCGGCCCTCAATCAGCATTCAACACGCAACGCTCAGCATGTTCTATAGTCCTGGCCCCTTCTTCTCGGCTGGCTTGTTGAACGATCGTTCGACCGCATCGTTGACGTCGGTCGACACCGTGTGATCCCGCCAGAGCCACCGCATCATGTCCGGGAAGATCGCGCCTCCCTGCTTCTGGCCATGGCGCCCGATGCCCCATGTGTAGTTGACGTCGTATCCCTTCTCCGTGAGCGCCTTCATCAGCCTGACGTTCTGGAGGAACCAGTCGCGGGTTTCGTCGTACTGGCCGTTGCGGCCGACGCCGCGGTTATCGTTCCGTCCATCCTGCAGGTAGATCCGAATCGGCTTCTTCTCGCTGTTCCGAACCAGGTCGGCGTACGCGTGCCCACCGCGCAGGTTCGTGAAGCTGCCGACGATGCTGAGCACTTTGCGAAAGTCGTTCGGGCGCTGCCACGCGACAGTGAACGCCGCAATCGCACCCGAACTGGCGCCGCCAATGCCGCGGCGTTCCGGATCCTTCGAGATGTTGTACTCCTTGTTGAGGACCGGCATGAGCTCGTCGACGATCACGCGTGCGTACTTGTCATCGAGCGTGTTGTATTCGGTTGGACGATTTGTTGTCCGATCGCCCCATTCCTGCGGCGTAGGTTCGGGTTGTTCGGGTGTGCGCCCAGGGTTGATGAACACGGCGAGCATGACCGGGATCTCGCGGCGGTAAATAAGATTGTCGATGACGTTCGGGGCGCGAACGTCGCCGTCCATGTTCTTGAATGCCTGACCGTCGTTGAAGATCATCAGGCTCGCCGCGACTGACGTGTCGTACTGCGCCGGCACGTAGACCCAATACGTGTGCTGAGTGCCGGGATACGCCTGGCTCGGCAGCGTATAGGGTCCACGCAGTTGACCGGTGGGAACGCCGTCCCGTGGCAGCGAGTCAGGCCCGAGCTGGTAATGAATGTCGGGATTTGGCGTTTGGGCTACTACCGGCGGTGAAGTTGCGGGCGGTGTCGCCGGTTGCTGCGGCAGCGCCGCAGCGCTGGCCGCGGCGACAATCGCGGCAGAAAAAACACCTCGAATCACGATCGTCCTCCTTCACCGGGGTCTGACCCGGGTGATCGGGGTCTGACCCCGGTTGATCGGGGTCTGACCCCGAGCCCCGGTCCCGTCATCGGGGTCTGACCCCGGTTGGCAGCGTGCTCGCGACGGCCGACACAAGCTGTGGTTCAGATCCGGCCGCGCAGGCATCTATATGGTGTCGCGCACTTTCCGCACTGTATGGTTTCAATGCCCAGGTCTGGCACCGTCGGTTGACGGAACGACGGAATGTGTCGCACTTTAGAGAAACGTCTTCAGAAACGCGACGATTTCCTGACGCCCCTCCGGCGTTTCCTGATGCTCGACGTCGTAGCGCAGGAGCTTCCACCGCTCCGGGTGGCCCAGCTTCGCGTAGACCTGTCGCAATTCTTTGTCGATGACGTCGAGTCCCTCGACCGGCGTCAGCTTGTCGCGAAGACCGGCCAATCCCAGGTGCGCGCGCGGCGCGATGAGCGCGTTGATCTGCGCCGTGGTGAAGTGCGTGAGCAGGCTGGGCACGAAGTAGTAGAAGCCGTGAAGCGACAGCGCCTTGCGCGCCAGCAGGGCCTGATAATCCGTCAGGCAATTGATGTCGACGGTGACCTTGATGCGCTCATCGAGCGCGCCCAGCCACCATGCCATCGTGCTCCCCATCGACATGCCGAGCGTCGCGACCCGTTGCGAATCCACTTCAGATCGTGTCAGCAGATAATCGAGCGCGCGCAGGCCGTCGTAGACCATCATGCCCCACAGCACCTGGCCCTGCCAGAGCATCGCCTTGAACATGTCGGCTTCGGTCGTGTGGCTGCGCTCACCGAAGATCCAGGAATCGATGCAAAGCGCCACGCAGCCCATCTCGGTCAGCTCTTGCGCGTAGGGCTTCTTGTCGAGGTAGCTGCGGCCCTCGATGAATTCCTGCTTGCCGATCTTGTATCCGCCGCCGTGCGAATGGTTGAACAGCACACCGGGGACACGTCCGCTCAATGAGCGGGGCCGGGCAAAGTAGGCGGGAACGGTTTCGATGCCATTCAGATCGAGGTCCCAGGTCTCGAGCACATATCCATCGCGTGTGTCTTCGCCCCGCTTTTTACCGCCGATTGGTCGCTTCCGGTCAGGCAGCATGCCGAGCAGGCCGTATAGCTCGCGGCGCCGCGCAGCCGGACCGCCGGCGGTCGAAGAACTGGGTTGACGAGTCATGGATGCGAAAGGCGCAAGAGGCGCCGCGCTGGTCAGTTGAAGCACATCGCGGCGGGACAGTTGGTAGGGCGGCATCCGCGAATCATACTCGCGCTCGACGTATGATGCTCGTCGGAGGCGGTCATGGTCGGTATTGTCGTCGTTCTCGTCATCCTCTGGTTTCTGGGGATTATCACGAAGAATACGCTCGGCGGCCTCCTGCATATCCTGCTGGTCGTCGCCGTCGTCTTCTTGCTGATCGGTTTCATTCGCGGCCGCGGCCTCTGACGTTCACCTCATGAAACTCGAGAAACAGGAACACGCCATCGTCCAGCTCTCGCTGGATCTCATCGACATGAACGAAGCGATCGAGACCGCCGCGGTCGGCGTCGAGGCCGGAGTCGACTGGCTTGAAGCCGGCACGCCCCTGCTCCTGGCCGAAGGGCTCCACGCCGTCGAGAAACTGCGTGCCCGTTTTCCGAACCATCCCATCGTTGCTGATTTGAAGACGATGGACGGCGGCTATCTCGAGGCGGAGATGATGGCGAAGGCCGGCGCCGACTTCGTCGTCGTCATGGGCCGCGCGCACGAGGCCACCATCCGCCGCGTCATCGACGCAGGCCGCGATTTCCACATCAAGGTGATGGGAGACAATCTCGGCGCCGACAACCGGGTCGAGTGCGCGAAGTGGCTCCAGCGCCTCGGCGTGGATATCATCGTCCATCACATCGGCTTCGACGAGCGTGGGATGATCCGCGGGCTCAGCCCGCTCGACGAGTTGGATAGCGTCGTCCGATCCGTCTCGATTCCGGTCCAGGCCGTTGGCGGCCTGTCCATCGATCAAGCGATTGAGTGCGCACGACGCGGTGCACCGCTGGTAGTCGTCGGTGCGCCGCTCGTCATTGATGGAGCGGCATTCCGGCCGGCCGACGGCAATCTCTACAACACGCTGAAACAGATTTGCGATGCGGTTCATCGAATCCCTCATCACTAATCACTGATCCTGAATCGCTCATCCTCGAATCCCCCATCCTCGAATCCCTCATCCTCGAATCCCCCATCCTCGAATCCCCCATCCTCGAATCCCTCATCCTCGAATCGCTGATCTATCGAATCCAAACCCACGATTGGACGTGATTCGACGGATGATTCAGGGATGCAACGATCCAGCGATTGCGGGATGAGCGATTCGGGGATGAAGGATTCAGGGATGAGTGATTCAGGATCAGTGATGAGCGATAAGGGATTCAGTGAAACTGGTTCCGAATCTCAGAAAGGCCCACTTTCAACGTCGCCTTCGCGATTCGATCGATCTGCACGTCCGGCCCGACGATGTGAAACGTGCGGTGCACATGGGTATAGTGCTCGCCCGGCGTGAGGCTGAGAGCTGGCGAAGACGTTTCGAGCTCGTAGAACGGACCGAGCGGCGGTTTGCCTGGAGCGGGCGGACCGTCGTTGTAGCTGTTGATGACATCCCCCTTGAACGGTTCGCGCTGAATTTCCCACATCGAGTTCACATAGTTGTGGGCATCGGGCGGCCGCGTGTATTGCACGAGCGTGAGCACCTGGCCCGCGGCGTCGTAGCTTCCGGCGAGTGGAAGTGCCCGTGACGGGGGCAGACCGATCTTGCTGCGATACTGACCGTCCCCACGGAAGTAGATCATCGGCGGTTTCACGATCAGGCGATCGGCAGGAACCTTCCCGAAATAGGAATCGTTCACGACCGGGCCCGAGCCCGACGCATTGTAAGGAATCGCAATCGTGGTCGACGTCGAAGGCGTGAGCTGTCCAAGAATCCAGATCGACACCAGACCCGACGCCGCTGTCCATGCGTTGCTGCCCGCATTCGTCACCGTGTTGGACGACTCGAAGGCGACCGTCTGCACCGCATCGCCCGGCGCTTCACCCAGCTGTGTCGCAACCTCGGCGTTGTCGAGCATTTTCACGGTTCGCTCCACGTCGATGTCGAACCACGTCCCGGAATAGCTGACGAGCGTCATCCGTTTCCGAAACGTGACTGAAGTTGGTGACTGGCTGGCGATGTCCCACGCGCCCCAGTCGAAGGACTCCGGCACCTGCCAGTGATCGAGATCGAACGGATCGCCTTTCTTGAAGTACAGCGAGTACTGTCCCCCTTCAGGGCCCAGCCAGAACCGGTCCTCGCCGCCGAAGACATTCATGTGCGGCTGTCGTTGACCGGCGGCAATGGCGGCGCGCCCAATCCAGCCAAAGCTGGGCGAATCGCTGCCGCCGGTGGTGCTGGTCATCACGCGCCCTTGGTACGCCGGCGCGACCGCCACCTGCGCGGCGCCTGAAGCGAGGACGACAATCTTGGTGTGGCGATTGAGAAATGCGAGATCGGATTGAAAGGGGTTCATCTTCTCCGCAGGCGGCACCGATTGCGTGGCGGGCGCTTCGGCCTTGCAGGAGCCTATCGCCAGGCATGCCAGGACACACGTCAACGCACGGAATCGCATCAGGCACAGACGGTCGCAAGTCAGCCGCGCTGGACTCCCAGCTTCGTCAGCACTTCGTCCGGGCAGCCCTTCCACTCGGGCACCACGGTGTTCCCGATATACTGCAGATCCTTGATGCCCATCTTGCTGGTCCAGAAGCCGCTAGCCGTGAGATCGCGGAACATGTTGAAGAATGCCGCGCCGTGTGACATTCCAGGCGGGGTCTTCGATGGCCATGCGATGTCGTCCAGCACGTTCGTCCGCTCCGCTTCGGTGCAGTTGGCGAACGTCTTGTCGTAGCGGGTCTCACACTCACGATCAAGCCACGACAGGCCGCCACGCATTGCCGTCTGCCGGTTTGGCTGATCGACCATCATGAAATCCATGAACTCCGGTACGGCAGCATCCGTCGCGCTGCCGGACCGTTCGTCCTGCGGGATGATGATGTTAGCCAGCATCCCGACCGTGGCCCATTCGTGCGCGTTGAAGAACTTGGGCTTGTAGGGCGTCCCGGTCTTCTGTGCCGTCGCCTGGGCGGCCTGCGCATGCGTGTGCGCTTGCTGCGCCTCTGCGTCCGTCCACGTGAACACGACCGCGGCGGGCGCGGCTGCCAGCATCTGCAGAATCGTTCGTCTGTTCGTTTCCATATTCTCAATCCCTAGTCCTAACCGAGGGGCTTCGCCCCCCGGACTCCCCTCCACGCGCCCTCCCTCGCCGCTGCGACGGCTCGCTCCGGTCGCGTGGCTCGCTCGCGCGCTCGCTCGCGGCGCCGCCGCGAAGGCAGACGAGCCGCGACCTAGACTGTCCCTGCCCGTCGTGAGTCGGCGATGAACTCGGCCGTCTTCATCGAGAGCGCGAGGATCGTCCAGGTGCAGTTCTTGTCGGCCTGCGACGGAAGCGGGCCGCCGTCCGCGACGAAGACGTTCTTGACATCGTGGGCCTGGCAGTTCTTGTTGAGCACAGAGGTTGACGGGTTGCTGCCCATCCGCGTCACGCCGACTTCGTGGATGATCCGGCCGCCGGCCGCAATGCCGTAGCCGTCCTCTTTCGTCGGCATCGTCGAGGTCGGAGTGCCGCCCATCTCGTGGATGATCGCGCGGAAGGTTTCCTGCATGTGCTTCACCTGGTTCAACTCGTAGTCGCTCCACTTGTAGTGGAACCGAAGCACTGGAATGCCCCACTTGTCGACGACTGACGGATCGATCTCGCAGTAGCTGTCGGCGTTCGGGATCATTTCTCCGCGGCCGGCGAAGTTGACGGTCGCGCCATACAGCCGCCGGTAGTCCTCCTTCAGCCCCTTGCCGTAGCCGCCGAATGCGTGCGGACGGCCGGCAACCTCGACGCTCGTGTAATTGTGGATGCCGGACCCGAAACCGGCGTTGGGCATGCGGCGCCCGCCACTGAGCTCGATGTGATACCCGCGCGGGAAGTCGAGCTTCTTGTTGTCGAGCCACCACGGCGTATACAGGTGCATGCCACCGACGCCATCTTCGTTGTGCGGCGTGCCATCCATCAACTTGGGGATGAAACCGGTGACGCTCGTGCCGGTCGAATCCATCAGGTACTTGCCGACGGCTCCGCTGGAGTTTGCCAGCCCCTGCGGGAACTTCGACGATTTGGAATTGAGCAGCAGACGCGCGGATTCGCACGCGCCGCCCGCCACCACGACGATGCGCGCGCGGACGTGGTTGTCGCGCGCCGTGGCCTTGTCCACGTAGGTGACGCCGTTGGCCAGGCCGGCTTCGTCAACGGTGATCTCGCGGGCCATCGCGCTCGGGATGATCTTCAGCCGTCCCGTCTTCAGCGCCGGCGGGATCAGCACCGACGGCGACGAGAAGTTCGAGTGTGTTGCGCATCCTCGACCACACTGCGAGCAGTAATGGCACGCCGGACGACCGTTGAGCGGCTTCGTGAGGATGGACAAGCGTGAGGGCACGCAGGGAATATTGAGCTTCTCGGACGCCTGCTTGATCAGCAGCTCATAGCAGCGCGGCTGCGGCGGTGGCAGAAAAAACCCGTCGGGCTCGTTGGGAAAGCTCGGCAGGTTCGTACCGAAGACCCCGATGAATTGATCGATCTTGTCGTAGTACGGCTTCAGATCTTCGTAGGCGATCGGCCAATCGTCGCCCAGGCCGTCGAGCGTCTTGCGCTGAAAATCGTGCGGACCGAAGCGCAGCGAAATCCGTCCCCAGTGATTCGTACGGCCGCCCAGCATGCGCGATCGGAACCAGTCGAACTGATTCCCCGGCGCAGACGTGTACGGTTCGCCTTCGAGCGTCCAGCCGCCAAGCGCCCCGTCGAATTCGCCGAACTGGCGCTCAGGAATCGCCGCGCCACGCCGCGGCGTGTCGTAGGGCCACTTGAACATGGCCGAATCGGTTGACGAGTCCCACATCGGACCGGCTTCGAGCATGACGACATTGGCCCCGGCCTGCGTGAGCACCATGGCGGCCATGCCGCCACCAGCGCCCGAGCCGATCACGGCCACATCGTAGATAGTGCGGTTACGAATGATTTGCATCTGCGCCCCCGGCTGCTGCGCAGGCTACGTCGGCCGGCGGGCGGTGTCAAGAAACGCGGCGGACGATGTGTGGTTCAGTGGGCCACATCTGCAACTGAACGGCCGTGCCCGGCAGCGTCGGCTGGCTGCCGCGCCAGGGCGGCGACGCAATTATCCTGCTGGCCGCTTTCTCATCGACGGGTCTCGAGAAGTGGAACCCCTGGGCATATTCGCAGCCGATATCGCGCAGCCAGTCAAGTTGATCGGCGGATTCGACTCCCTCGGCGACAACGTCCATCCCCATGTTGTGCGCGATCTCTGCGATCACCCGGACCATCTCCGACCCGTCGTCGAGTCCGATTCGGCTGACAAAAGAGCGATCGACCTTGACCGTGTCGACATGAAGACGGTGGAGGTAACTCAACGATGAGTAGCCGGTCCCGAAATCGTCCAGGCTCCAGGCCACACCGAGCGTCTGCAGCCGGCGAAGCGCGATCTGCGCTCGGTTGAAATCGCCGAGGAATGCGCTTTCCGTGATTTCCAGTTTCAGATTGGATGGGTGCAGCCCGGTCTCTTCGAGGACGGTCTGGATTTCATTGGTCAGATCGTCGTCGCCGAACTGCTTGCTCGACACATTCACACACACGACCCGCGGGGCCGCCGCTCCGAAGCGTTGCTGCCACGCGACCATCTGCTTGCATGACTGCACCAGCACCTGGCGGCCGATGAGCACGATCATTTCGGTGTCTTCCGCGATCGGAATGAAGTCAGCCGGATCGATCAGCCCCTGGGTTGGATGCCGCCATCTGACCAACGCCTCGAATCCATCGAGCATGCCGGTCCGGATCGAGACGATGGGCTGGTAGTGCACCTCGAACGCACCGCGCTCGATTGCCTGACGCATGTCGGTCTCAACCCTCAACCGCGCCACGGCGCGATCGCGCATGCCGATGTCGAACATCTCGCAATGGGTCGTGTTGTCCTCTTTGGCACGATAAAGCGCGATGCCGGCATCGCGGAGGATCTCCTCGGGGTCGCTATATCCCGACCGGCTCATCGTGATGCCGGCGCTGGCGGTGACGAAGACGTCGTGTCCTTCGACGACGAATGTCTGCTGCAGCGCCTCGCGCAGCCGCTCGGCCACGCGCACGGCATCGCTCGCATCGTCGATGTCGTCCAGCAGAACGGTGAACTCGTCGCCGCCGAGCCGCGCCAGCGTAAAGCCGTGGCCGCCGTGGGTAACCGCATCGCTCGCGCGCAGGCAGGCCTGGAGCCGGTGCGCCACCTCGACGAGCAGGCGATCCGCGAGCGCGATTCCGAGGCTGTGATTGACGGTCTTGAAGCGATCCAGGCCGAGCGTCACCAGCGCGAACTGGTAGTCGTGCTTTCGTGCAGCGCGAATGATGGCACGGTCCAACAGATCGAGGAACAGAACCCGATTCGGCAGGCCAGTCAAACCGTCGGCCAGCTTGGCTTCCGTGATGTCCGTGAGCGATCCGGCGAAACGGGTGGCGATGCCGGCTTCGTTTCGAATCGCCGCCGCGCGACACAGCACCCAGCGGTACGAGCCGTCGCGATGGCGAAGTCGATGTTCGCTTTCGAAGTGACCATTTCCGCGCGCGATGTGTTCGGCAATGGTCTGGCGAACGCGAGTCCAGTCGTCCTGATGCAGTCGGTCCAGCCACTCGTCCGGCGTGACACCGATCTCGGAATCGTCGTACCCCAGCATCGACTTCCAGCGCGGTGACCAATACACCTCGTTGGTCGCCAGGTTCCAATCCCACAAGCCGTCGTTCGCGCCGTTGACAGCCAGCGTGTAGCGTTCCTGGCTTTCGCGCAAGCTCTCGATGACTCGCTTGTGCGAAAGGTGTGTGCCAATTCGTGCAAGCGCCACCGCACAATCAATTGGCTTGGTCAGATAGTCGTTGGCGCCGAGAGCGAACGCCTCGACCACATCGGGGCCGTGCGTCCGGGCGGTCAACATGATGACCGGGAGGTCAGTCCGATTGCGGCAGACGCGGATTTGGGTCAGGACTTCGAGCCCGCTCAGGCCCGGCATCTCAATATCAAGCACGACGAGGTCGAAGCCGCGCGTCTGGATAAGCGACAGCGCTGCCTGACCGTCTCCGGCGCTCTCCACCTCGTATTGCTGCAGCCTTAGCAGGCACGCGAGCGCGTCTCTGTTCAACTCGTTGTCATCGACGACGAGGATGGACGCACCGCTCGTGGCGGGATGGGTCGGGTCCATGTGAAGCCCGGTCGCGGTGTGCAAGGGGTACGCCTTCGACCCCAGCGGTATGCGTCTTCAATTAAGTACCACCGCAGCAGGCGCTTAACCGACTCTGGGTCGACGCCTCGATGTCGGGACCGATCACAAACTTGATCGGTCGGCGGGACAAACCGAGCATTTTTGCACTTCGGATTTCCAAACTGTTTGCTGGCGATCCCGCTTCGCTGTTAGATTCCTGACCGCATGGCCCCCAGGATCAGCGTGTTCCCGAAATTCCAGTTCGATGGCCTGGTATCCGGAACGGTGGCGTTCGACCAGTGGATCCGCGACGCCGCAGGCCTGGGCGGCGAGGGGGTCGAACACTACGACGGGTTCTTCCGAAGCCTCGAGGACAAGGATGTGGATTCAATCGCACGGGTTCTCGAGGCGACGAATCAAACGACGTCAATGATGTGTTTCTCACCCGACTTCACTCACGCGGACCGCGACGAGCGCCTTCGTCAGGTCGAACGTCAGAAGGCGGCGATCGACCTCACCGCACGCCTCGGTGCCCGTCATTGCCGGACCCTCAGCGGCCAGCGTTATCCGGGACTCTCACGAGCCGACGGGATCGCACGTACCCTGGAAGGCATTCAGCGATCGCTCGAACACGCCGAACGCCGTGGTGTCGTGCTCTGTATGGAGAACCACTACAAGGACGGCACGTGGCGATATCCCGAATTTGCGCAGCCGGAGGACATCTTTCTCGAAATCATCGGGCAGATCGACTCACCGTACTTCGGTGTTCAGTACGATCCCTCGAATGCGTTCGTCGGCGGGTTCGATCCGGTGAAGTTCCTCGAGAAAGTTCGGCACCGGGTCGTCACCATGCACGCTTCCGACAGGTATCTGGCACCAGGTGCCACGCTCGACGATCTTGCGACTGGTGACGGCTCGCTCGGATACGCGTCGGCACTGAAGCATGGCGAAACGGGAAAGGGCCTGAACGACTACGACGCGATCTTCCGACTGCTGGCCGACGCTGGTTTCGACGGCTGGATCTCAGTCGAAGCTGGTATGGAAGGGCTCGACGAGATTGCGCGATCCGTGTCGTTTCTGAAACGCAAGCGGGCGGAATACTTCCAATGGCAGAGTCCGGTTAACACCGGTTCCCTCCGCCCGTCCTCCACCACAAGGAGGGAAACATGAACCGTCACCATTCAGTACTTCGAACTTTCGCCATTGCGTTCGGAACCGCTGCCCTTGCGTCATCGGCATTCGCCGGGCCGCCTCTGCTCTGCCACCCCTATGACATCGGCTCAGCCCGGTCGCTCCCATGGAACGACGCCGCCGGTTGGACTGGCCAGCGAGCGGATTACAAGCTGGAAAACCTCATCCCTGACACCGAGGCCTTGCTGGCGCCGTCGACGCCGGTCGTGGTGAGAATGGAAACGTTACGCCGCGCGGCTCTTTACGCGAGTGTGGATGCCAAGCTCGCAAAGGACCTACTGAGCCGTCTCAATGCGAAGGTTGATTCAGCCAATGCCGCCGGCCATCCCGATGCGCTCGCGCTACTGGACGCGGCGTACGTCACCGAGGCGTTCCGCATGATGTCGACGTTGAACGGAGAGTTCACCAGCCGTGCGCCAGGCCTTCGCGCAGCGATTGGCAACGCCGATGGCTATGCCCTCATTGCCCAGGCCATCTCCGCCAAACCGAACGATGCCGGGCTTCAGTTTGCCGCCGCGTTGATTGCGGCCGACAAGGGCGATCGGAGCCGCTATCTCGATCACGCGTCAAAGGCGCGTGCCGGTGCGCCAGCCGACATGCTGCTGACGAAAAACCTCGACCATGTGCAGTGACGGCAGCGAAAGGCTGAATGCTGAATTCTGATTGCTGAAAGAACAGCCGATCGCCAACCACAATCAGCATTCAACAATCAGCATTCAGCAATTCACCACGGCTGCAGTCCTCCCAGTGGAAACTCTTCAAGATCGACGACGGCGCCTGAGATTACGGCGCTGTCGTCGGACGCGAAATACGCGGCCGCGTGTGCAATGTCGGCGGGCAGGAGGAGTCGCCCGAACGGTCGGGTGGCGCAGGCCTCTTGGTACCAGTCGGGTCCCTTCCCGTCGGCACGCTGCACCGCCTCTTCCCCTTCGGTCAACGTCCAGCCCACGTTCAATTGATTCACGCGAATGCGATAGCGGCCGAGTGCCATCGCCGCATTCTTCGTCATCGTCATCAGCGCGCCCTTGGAGACCGAATATGGGCCCAGTTGCGGCAGGCCGACGTAGGCGTTGATCGATCCGATGTTCACGATCGAGCCGCCACCTCGCGCCTTCATCGCCCGGACGGCTTCCTGGATCAGCAAGAAAGGCGCGCGCACGTTCACGGCCATGATCGTCTCCCACTGGTCAACGGTGGCGTCCTCGAGCGAACAGCGAGCGACTGTCGCGGCGTTATTCACGAGGACGTCAAGGCCGCCATGGAGCTCGACGACGTTCCGGATGATTTGACGGCACGCGTCGACATTTCTGAGATCGCCGGCAACCGCGTTGACCGCGTGACTCCCCGATCGCATCGCCTCGGCCGTTGCCGATGCGCTGGCGAGGTCCGGTCCATGAACGATGACCGAGGCGTCGAGGCTCAGGAAATGCGAGGCAATCCCCTTCCCGATGCCGGAGGTCGACCCGGTGACGAGCGCGATCCTGTCCTTGAGTGACGGCATAGCATCCATCCTCGAGGGGCTTTGCCCCTCAGACTCCCTCACACCCTCGCTCCCGCCTGCGCCAAGGCTGCGGCGGGCAAGCGCCAAATTTCTTCAATCGCCGGCTCCGCCGTGGGCGCCGTAGCCGCGTAGCGCGGAGGCGGCTCGCGTCGGTTCACTCGCGCGCTCGTTCGCCAGCCGGCTGCTGGTTGTGAAACCGGCTGTAAACTATCAGGATGGCGAGTCTGATTGAAGCGATTGACATCAAGCGGAAGATGTTTTTCGAGTACGAGAACGCCCCGTACCACTGCATCGACGTGGACGTCTCAAAGCCGACCGCGCGCGGCGGCCAGACGCTCGTGCGGGTCAAGATGCGGAACCTGCTGACGCGCGCCGTGTTCGACAAGACGTTCAAGGCAGGAGAGAAGTTCTCGGAGCCGGACCTCGCCACTGTTCCTGCGACCTACCTGTACGCCGATGCGAGCGGCTATCATTTCATGGACCAGGAAAGCTACGAAACGCTGACGTTGACCGGCGACATGCTTGGCGACGATCGCCAGCTTCTCGTCGACAACGTGTTGGTCCAGGTCCAGAAATACAACGGCGCTCCCATCGGCGTTCAGTTTCCCCCGCATGTCGAACTTATCGTCACGTCCTGCGAGCCCGGCGTTCGCGGCGATACAGCCAGCGGCGGCGTCACCAAGCTGGCCACGCTTGAAACCGGCCTCGAGGTGCGTGTGCCGCTCTTCATCAAGGAAGGCGAGAGGGTCAAGGTCCACACCGAAACCCGCGAGTTCGCTGGCCGCGCCTAATCTTCAACCGAGGGGCTTTACCCCTCGGACTCCCTCACGCGCTCGCTCCCGCCTGCGCCAAGGCTGCGGCGGGCAGGCGCGGGATTTTCTTCAATCGCCGGCTCCCGCCTTGGGCGCCGTAGCTCATACCGCGGAGGCAGCTCGCGTGGGCTCACTCGCGCGCTCGTTCGCCTCCAGGCGTCGTCGCTCGCGGCGATGTTTTCGGTACTATTTTTTTGTTGCGCTCCAGGATCCGCCGCTTCCTCCCTTAACGGTTCCCTGCATCGTCGTCCCCTTCACCTGTCCGGTGTACTGCGCGCCACCAGCCGTGAAGGTGATTTCGCCGCCATGCATCCGGGCGTTGGAGATCGGCGTGGATCCCAGCGTGCCGGTCAGCATCTGAAACTGCTGCGTCAGCGTCAGGTCGCCTCCTTGAGCGAGGTGCCACGTGCCCTCGACCTTCGCCGGCACGATCCACATGAGAGCCGTGCACCAGCTGACGCAGTCTTCCGATACCGTCTCGGTCTGGTCAGGCTCCCACGCTTCCATGCGGAAGGAATTCGACACGATTCTCGTCCCTGGCGCCATCTCGAGAATTTTTGGCCGCAGCCGGAGATTCAAATCCGGGAGAAGGAACAGCGTGATGACCGTGGCCTTCGAAAAATCCGTCTCGAAGATATCCGCCTTGACGAACGTCGCCTTGTCACTGACGCCTGCCGCTGCCGCATTTTTCTTCGACAGCTCCACCATGTCGGGGTTGTATTCGATGCCCATCGCTTTGACCCCTCGCTTGGCGGCGGTGATCACCGTTCGCCCGTCACCCGAGCCGAGATCCATGAGGAAATCCGAGGGCGTCACCTTGGCCATGTCAAGCATCTTGTTGACCAGTGCCTGGGGCGTGGGGACCCAGACGACGTCTTTCCCGGCCTGACCGACGGTGGGCTCGAAGGGCTTCTGCTCGGTTGCCTGGGCGTAGGCCAGCGTGGCCGTCAGGCAAGCACACGCCGTGAATAAGATCAGCCGTGGGTTCGAGGGAGAGCGCATAGTGCTATTTTCTCCTTGTCATTGACCGTGCCACGATCGCTCGGGGCATCATAGTCCAGCGGACCTTGTCTCTTATCTCTTTTCCGTTCCGAGGAGGATTCGTCGATGACGATACGACATGCCGCCGTGCTGAGCTTCGTGATGTTCGCTGCAGGCTGGACACTTTCCGCCGCACAAAAACCTGCTCCCGGTGGCTACATCCTGGAGCGTGATGCTGAGGTTGCGGCCGCCGAACCTGGCACGCACAATGGCGGCGGCCAGACGATAGGCTACTCCTTCTTCAAGAAGGCGCCGCGACTTGGTCTCGTATTCCGAAAGCGCGCGCTCAAGCCAGGCTCGGGAATTGGATATCACGAGCAGAAGGAGGACGAAATCTACTACGTCCTCAGTGGTCGCGGGACCATGACGATCGACGGCAAGAGCGTCGACGTGGAGCCGGGCACGGCAGTGCTGACGAGGCCCGGTAGCTCGCACGGTCTCAAGCAGACCGGCACCGAAGATCTCGTCATCATGATCAACTACGAGCAGAAGGTGCAGTAGTGTCGGGTTTTTAGAACCGCAGCGCCTCGAGATATTTCGCGCTGGCGGTGATGCTGTCAAAAGGCGATGGCGCCTGATCGTGCTCCACGAAGTAGTGACGGATTCCTGCCTGATCGGCTTTCGCGAAGATCCGCTTCCAATCGATCAGGTCGTTGGTGCCGACGTCCGTGATGTTTGGAATGGCTTGATCGAAAGGAACCGGGGCCTGCCCTTCGGGAATCTTTTTCAGGCCCTTGACATGGACCAGCGGGAACCTGCCCGGGTAGCGCTGAAAATACTCGAGCGGATCCTGACGAGCGACGGTGATCCAGCACAGATCCAATTCCATCTTGACCAGGTTGGCGTCGCATTCCTTCAGTAATTGTTCGAACGGCATCACGCCGTTGACGGGCACGAACTCGAAGTGATGGTTGTGATACGCGAACTGCACGCCTGCTTTCTTGCACGCCTCGCCGGCCTTGTTGAACGTAGCGGCCATGCGCTTCCACACATCCGGCTGTTTCCGCATCTCCTCGTCGATCCATGGATTGACGAGGAATCGGTGGCCAATCGCGTGGCTCGTCTCTAGCAGATCTGGCAGTTTCTTCTCGATGCTGGCGTAGTCAACGTGCGCCGACGGCGCCGTCAACTTGTGCCGATCGAGGATCGCCCGCACGTCCTTCGGCGTGTGGTCGAAGTATCCGGCGAACTCGACTTCTCGATATCCGGCCGCGGCCACCTTGGCCAGCGTGCCTTCGAAGTCCTTACCGATCTGGTCGCGGACAGTGTAGAGCTGCAGGCCCAAGCGATCGATCTTGTGTTCCGCCTTCGCGGCTTCGCCGCTACGGCGAGACACGTCCGCGGCCACGGGGATCAGGGGACTTGCGGCCACTTGTCCGAGAAACATGCGGCGAGTCATCGTCATAGTGCTCATCCTATAACTAAAGGTTCTGCAAGGTTCTACAGGGTTCTACCAGGTTCTGCAAGGTTCGCTCGCCGGCGCAGAGGCCGTAGAACGAACTCAGTCGAACCCGAGTAGAACGTGGCGGAACCCAACAGAACCCAAGAAGAAGGGAACATTGTCGACCGTCTAGGTGTATATTGTCGATAGTCTAGGCGTTGAGGTATATGGGCAAACCATCCGATCTGATTCAGGGCACGCTCGACCTTTTGATTCTCAAGACCATCGCGCTCGAACCGCGGCACGGCTGGGCGATTGCCAAGCGGATTCAGCAGGTGAGCGGCGATATTCTGCAGATTACCCAGGGGTCGCTTTATCCAGCCTTGCATCGACTCGAACAACAAGGATGGATCAAGGCGCAAGCGGGGCAGACGGCAACCGGGCGCGACGCGAAGTTCTACGCGCTCACGGCGGCCGGCCGCAAGCAGCTGGCGAAGGAACTCGAAAGCTGGGATCGGCTGTCGGGCGCCATACATTTGGTGGTTCGAGAGGCGGAGTGAGCGATGACCAGATGGTTCGACGTCTTCCGTCTTCGCGCGCGATCGCTCTTCCGCGGAACAGCGGTGGAATCGTCGCTCCGCGATGAGCTTCAACTCCACCTCGACGAACAGATTGACGAGTACGTCGCCGGCGGGATGACGCGCGCCGAGGCAAGGAAAGCCGCGTTGCGCAATTTTGGACCAGTCGCCCGCATTGAGGAAGAGTGCCGCGACACCCGCCGCGTAAGTTTCGTCAGCAGTCTTTCGCAGGATCTTCGTTACACGGCTCGCTCGCTCCGTCATCAGCCCTTGCTCGTTTTCGCGGCGACGGTATCGATCGCGGTCGCCGTCGGAGCCAATACGACGATCTTTAGCCTCGCCTCGGAGCTGCTGTTTGCGACCCCCTCGGCAAAGGATGCTGACCGGCTCGTGCGCATTCAGGTCAACGGCAACAGCCACGTTTCCTATCGACAGTGGCGGACGCTCGAGGAGAGTCACGCCTTGAACGGCGTTGCTGGCTACCAGATTGAGGCCGAGGTGAACTGGCGGGGTCCTGAAACCTCTCTCAGTTTGATTCCGCTGATCGTCACGTCAAATTTCTTCGACGTCCTTGGAACGTCGATCGCGATCGGCCGGGCGTTTACGGCCGGCGACGCTGCGGCCGAGGCCCACCCCTATGTCGCGGTCATCAGCCACGGATTCTGGGAGCGGCGACTTGGCGGCGACGTCAACGTCGTTGGCCGCACCCTGACGTTCAACGGCCGTCCGTACACAGTGCTGGGCGTGCTGCCTGCCGATTACACAGCGCTGCCCGGTTACGGCGTCGCTCCAGAAGTCTATCTGCCGCTCAGTCGCGAGCTGCTGCCCGATTTGTACGAACCGCGCGCTGCGACGGTCGAGCTTTTCGGACGTCTGCGCGACGACCAGACGATGGCGCAGGGGAGAGCAGCGTTGACCCTGGCCGGACATGACGCACGCGGCCTTCTGAACGATCCGAAGTTTGGCGATGTCACGCAGTTTTCGCCCGCCAGCGGGTTCGAGAAAATGGGCGACTTCCGTCAAGTCGGAGCGTTCTTCGTCGTACTGCTGGTGGCGGTCTGCCTCGTGCTCGGGATCGCATGTGCGAACGTCGCCGGACTGCTTCTCGCGCGCTCGACCGTCCGCCGGCGCGAGATCGCCGTCAGGGTTGCGCTCGGTGCCAGCCGATCCCGGCTGGTACAGCAGCTTCTTACCGAGGGACTCTGGCTTGCGATCCTCGGTACGCTCGTCGGTCTCGTGTTGATGTCAGGACTGATGGAACTGATAGGCCGCATCTCGCTGCCACTGCCAATGCCCGTCGAGATTGGCGCGCGGATCGACTTCCGACTGCTGGTCTATTCGCTCCTTCTCCTGGTGCTGACGACGGTCTTCTGCGCGCTGGTGCCGGCGCTGCAGGCAACCCGGCCGACCCTCGTTCCCGCGCTGAAGCAGGAAGCGCCTCGCTATGCCCACCGGCGCTGGTCACTCCGAGGACTCCTCGTCGTCGGGCAGCTCGCCGTTGCGATGGTGCTGCTGCTGACGGCGCTGCTGTTCGTCAGGAACCTGAGCCTGGCGTCGGGTGCCGATCCCGGATTCGACATCAGTCGAACGATGGTGGCGCAGGTGAGCTTCGTCGAGGGGCGCTACACGAGAGAGACGCGTGAAGTGTTTCTTCGCGCGGCTGTCGATCGTTTGAACGCGCTGCCCACCGTCGAGCGTGCCACGTACTCGCACGGCGTGCCACTCACGATTCGGAGCGGCATGACGACGGGAGCAGAGCTTCGACTCGCCGACGCCAAGGAGTGGTTTCACGCACAGTACGAGGTCAACCTCGTCGGTCCTGATTATTTCCCGGTGATGGGCATCCGATTGATCCGCGGACGCGGCTTCACCTCCGAGGATCGTTCAGGCGCGCCGACCGTTGTCCTGATCAACGAGGAGTTCGCGACGCGATACCTGGGTCGGATCGATCCTGTCGGTCACCAAATTCTTCTGCCCGGGGCTGAAGGCAAGACCTACGCAGCGGAAATCGTCGGCATCGTCAGCAACAGCCGTCATCGCACGATCGGCGAGGGACAGAAAGCTGCGATGTACGAGCCGTTCCTGCAACGAGGCAATCGCAGCCGGCTCGTGCACCTGATCGTGCGGACGAGAACGGATCCGGTGTTCGCCGTTCGTGACGTGCAACAGGCGCTCGTCGAGATGGATTCGTCAGCCGCCGTCGACGTGCAACCGATGCGATCGGCGCTGGCGTTCGCGTTCCTGCCCAGCCGGGTCGGCGCGACGCTGCTCGGCACGCTGGGAGCGCTCGGGCTCGCCTTGGCGATGGTGGGCCTCTACGCGGTCGTCTCGTACGCCGTCAGCCGCCGCACGGCGGAGATAGGGATCCGCATGGCGCTTGGCGCCACGCGTGGGGCGGTACTTCGCGTAGTCCTGTCCGACGCCGCGATACTGGCCGGTTGCGGTATCGTCCTCGGTCTCGCGGTGGCGTCGCTGGTGACGCAGCCGCTGGCGATGTTCCTCGTCACCGGCCTCAGCGCCGGCGATCCCGTCAGCTTTGCCGCGACTGCTGGCGTGCTCGCCCTGGTCAGCCTCGCCGCCGCATGGCTGCCTGCCCGTAGAGCGACTCGGATCGACCCCGTGGCGGCGCTTCGGGACGAATGAATCGCTGCCGCGAACCGTAAACCCGCGAATTGCGAACCGCGAACTGCGATTCACTTCTTCAACGTCGCTGCCGTGAGTTGAGCAAGCGCGGCGAGCGTGGTCTGCGCCGCGTTGAGGCCAAGGCGAAAATCCTTGTCGCTATAAGTGGTGAACACGTCGCTGGGCTGATGCCAGTTGGGATCCCAGCCGGCGCCGATCTGCATCCCCCGCTCGTTTTCGCGCAGGCTGATTGCGGCAACGAGATTCATGAACGGCGTCGAGTCGGTGTTGGTCATGTGCGGTCCAACGGTCGCGGGGTAGTCGGTCGCGTACCTGTCGTTGGCCGTCTTGAATGCCCACGCCAGCTTTTGAGCGTCATCGGTGAACTTTGAATTCATCTGGAATTCGATGTTGACATCCGCTTCACGCCGCTGCTCGGGATTCACCTTGCCGTCAGGTCCCGGCATGCCGTGGTCCCACATCATCATGTCGTGCTGGATCATGCCGAGCCACTTCGGCTCAGGGTATTTCCCGGAGCCCGTGGGATTTTCCTTGCCCTGCAGGTCCTTTCGCTGATTCGCATAGGCCCATGCGCCGTTGAGTCCGGTTTCTTCGTTGTTCCAGAGCACGAACCGGATCGAGCGCTCGGTCTGCACGTCAGGGGAGCTGAACACGCGCGCGACTTCCATCACCAGCGCGGTTCCGGAGCCATCGTCGTTCGCCGCTTCGCCCCAGCCGTGACCGTCCATGTGACCGCCGATGATGTACATCTCCTCGGGATGTGTCGTGCCGATCTTGGTGCAATAGACGTCCTGACGCTCGCCCGGCGTGGTGGGCTGCGCGTTCAAGGCTTGTAACCGGGGGTCGAGCGGTGCAGCACCCGGCGCAGTCGGCTGATAGACGCCGGTTCTGGACCGGTCGCCGAATTGCGAGCTGCCACCCTCGCGTCCACGCCGCGTGTCGCTGCCGGCCGGTGATCCGGCAGGTCCTGCGGCCGCACCTCCGCGTCCGGCGCCGCCGCGTCCCGCCCCGCCAGCCCCGGCGCCCCGCGCGGGCGCGTTTGGATCCGATGCCGCGGCGGACGGATAGGTATAGGTGATGCGCTCGGTGTTGGTGCAACCGTAGCTCTTGAGCTGCGCCTCAATCCAATCGAGCGCGGCCTTGTTACGATCGGTGCCCTGCCGGCGATCGCCAAACTGCGTCAGTCCTTTAATCGTCGCCTTGTACTTGTCCAACTCGAGACGATCGACCATGGCTTTGATGTTCGGATCCGGCGGAGGGGCGGTCGCTCGAGGTTGCGCGGGTTCTTCTTCCTGAGCACGAACCGGGTGACCGAAACACGCGACGACACAGACTGCCAGTACACACGCCTTCCAACGCATCTTCCGTCCTCCAAAACAAAGTTTATCAGTTGAGCACTATTAGTTGCCTGGATCCGGGATGCGTGATGCATCCCATTGGCTGCTGGCTGCTGGCTGCTGGCTGCTGGCTGCTGGCTACTGGTGGCCGGCTCCTCGCGACTCGCTACTCGCGCCAGGATTCAAGGATTTTGAGGATCAGCGATTTTCGGATTAGACAGCGATTTACGGATTCGCGATTCAGGATCAGTGATTAGTGATGAGGGATTTACCAGACCTCACATCTGTCGGCCTGAGGCCGAACCATCGGCGCATCGGCTTTGCACCCGAAGGCCTGGGCAAAGTCCGGCAGATTCGATAGCGGTCCGATGACACGGAACTTGCCGATGGGGTGCGGATCTCCCTGCACCATCGTGCGCGCGAATTCAGGACGGACCGCGTCGCCGCGGAACTGTCCCCACGCGATGAAGAACTGCTGCTCCGGTGTAAAGCCGTCAATCGTCGGGATGGGTTCCTTGCCGCGCTGCGCGATCTGGAATGCGCGGTAGGCGATCTTGACGCCCGCGAGATCGCCGATGCTTTCACCGAGCACGAGCTTGCCGTTGTGATGGAGGCCGGGCTCGACGAAATAGTTGTCAAACTGACGCACGACGCATTCCGTCTTCACCTGAAACTTCTTCAAATCCTCCGGCGTCCACCAGTCGCTCAGCCGTCCCTGCGCGTCGTACTGCGCGCCCTGATCGTCGAACCCATGGCTGATTTCGTGACCGATGACGACACCGATCGCGCCGTAGTTGACGGCATCGTTGGCATCCATGCTGAACGCTGGAGGTTGCAGGATGCCAGCCGGAAACACGATCTCGTTGAGCAGCGGGTTGTAGTAAGCATCGGACGTCGGCGGCGTCATGCCCCATCGTCCGCGGTCCACGGGCTTTCCGATCGTCGAGAGATCGTCTCGCGCGTTGAAGGTTCGTCCGGCGACGACGTCCTCCCAGAACGAGCTGCGACTGATTGGAACCTCGCTGTAGTCCTTCCACCGATCCGGATACCCGATCTTGGGATTGAAGGTGGCCAGCTTCTCGGCCGCGCGCCGCTTCGTGTCCGCGCTCATCCAGTCGAGTCCCTGAATCGTTTCCGCCATGGCGGCGAGGAGATTCTTCACCAGCTCCTGCATGCGGGCCTTGGCCTCGGGCGGAAAGTACTGTTCGACGTATTTCTTTCCGAGCGCCTCGCCGAGCAGCGAATCGGTGAGCTCGACGCATCGCTTCCAGCGCGGCTTCATCTCGGAGGCGCCGTTGAGGAACGCTCCGTTGAACGCAAAGTCCTCACGCACAAAATCGTCCGACAACGACGGTCCGGCGCTGTTGAGGAGGTGCCACTTCAGGTAGGCCTTCCACTGCGCGACCGGTTCGGCCGTCAGGTCTCGGCTGAAGGCCTGCAGAAAGCGCGGCTCCGCAACATTCAATGCGGCTTGCGGCAAGCCCGCAGCCTTGTAGTAGGCGGCCCAGTTGAACGACGGCGCCAGCCGCTGCAATTCGCCGAACGACATCTTGTGATCGGTGGCGGCCGGGTCGCGCAGCGCGACGTTGTCGAGCGAGGCGTCGGCCAACCTGGTTTCCATGCGGACGACCGAGGTTGCGTCCGTCATTGCCGTGGCCTCGCTCACGCCGGCGAGCCGGAACATGTTGGCCACATGCGTCAGGTACTTGTCTCGCGCCTCTTTGAAGCGCGCGTCCGGCTTCACGTAGTAGTCGCGATCGGGCATGCCGAGGCCGCCGGCGTACAACTGAGCGATCACATCGGTGGGTTTGTGGTTGTCCGATCCGCCCACCAGCTGAAAGGGAACGCGAATCCCGATGGCGTGGAGTTTGGCGATCATCCGCTGGACGGCGGCGACGTCGCGAACTTGATCGATTTCAGCCAGCAGGGGCAGGACGGGCTTGGCACCGAGGGAATTGATGGTGGCTTGGTCGGTGCACGCGGCGTAGAAATCGCCGATCAACTGGTCAACCGACCCTTTGGCCGGTCCGCTGACGGCGGAAACCTGATCGAGGATTTCATGCAGGCGATCCTTGGCCGCTTCGCCAGCGGCCCAGCGACGGCTCCAGCGCGGCATCGCAGCGGGAATCGGGTTCTCGGCCCGCCACTTGCCGTTCGAAAATTCAAAAAAGTCCGAACAGGCCTCGACGCTGCGGTTGATATCGGATGCCTCGATGCCACGAAGGGTGCCGCTCTGCGTCTGGGCGAGCGTGGCCGACAGGACCGCGATGATCAGACTCACTCGACTGGTTCGCATGGCGGCTCCGGTGGATCGGAACGGGCTACTCCGCGGGTGCCGGACAGCCGGCAGCGGCCTGCAGCCGTTCGACCACGTCGGCAGGCAGATCGACGGCGCGCAGCTGCCCGTCTTCTTTTTTTGTGCAAACGGCCGTCATGGTTCCCGTCCCCACCAGCGCGCCGTCCGACGTAATCGTGAACGAGTAGCGAATCGATCGTCGCGTCAGTTCCGCGATGCAGACCGTCACGTCGAACTCGTCCTCGAATCGCAGCGGGCGCTTGTAGTCGAAGGCAGCCGCAACTCGTGGCCAGCCGCCGGTTTTCTCCGCGGCGCCGATGCTGAGACCGGCCGCCCGCCAGAGCGCGTGCTCCGCTTCCTCCATGAAGCGGAAAAACGCGCTGAAATGGGCAATCCCCGCGAGATCCGTCTCGGAAAACTGCACGCGACGGCTGTAGCGAAATCCTTGTGACGCCATAGTCACCGCCGTTGCCCTTCAGGCAGTTCGAGGTGCGGCACCTTGTCTTCGACGAGCGCCCCCGGGGTGCCGGCGTTCCACGGAGGAATCGGGGCCTTGCCGGGCTTGTATAACGATTCCATCGGTCCCCAGACGGCATCTACACGCGTGTTGAACAAATCGCCGATCAAAAGATCGGTCACGGTGCCACGCAGGTGCGGGTACTGGCGAACGAATTGGCCGAAGCTGAACCCGTCGTAGTACTCGCACACGAGCCGGCGCATCCGGTCGACGCCTTCGTTGAACATCGTCCCCCAGGCGCCGAGCTGCTGCTCGCTGACGTCGTTCCGCGACAGCCCTTCGACGATCGCGTCGGCGGCGAGCTCGCCGGACTTGAGCGCGAGCAGCACGCCGGATGAATACAACGGATCGAGAAAGCCGAACGCGTCGCCGATCAACACCCAGCCATTGCCGGCGACCCGCGTCGATCGATACGAGTAGTCACGCGTCACGAAGTAACCAGTGGCACGCGTCGCACCGGCAATGCGTCGCTTCACCGCTGGACACCGGTCGACCTCCTCGAGGTAGGTCTTCTCGTGGTTCACGCCGCGCCCCTTGAACAGGTAATCGAACGGTGCCACGATTCCGACCGACACCGTGTCGTCGTGCTGCGGAATGTACCAGAACCAGCCATTCCGGTTGTCGGTCTGCAACACCATGGTCGCGCCCTCGTCGCGTCCGGTGTCGCGGTACGCGCCCTGCCAGTACGTCCAGATGGCGCCTTTGTTCAGGATCGGATCCCAGACGCGGAGCTTGAACCGGTTCTGGAGCAACGCGGCCTGCCCGCTGGCGTCGACGACGACCTTCGCCCGAATTTCGCGCCGCGGGCCGGTGGCGTCTCTCAGCGCGACGCCCACGGCGCGATCTCCCTCGAACAGGACTTCGAGCACGTGCACGCCCTCGTGCGCGTCGACACCATGCTCGCGCGCGTTCTCGAGCATCATCTGATCGAATTCGCTCCGCACCACCTGCCAGGTCTGCGAGCATTCGTGCGGCTTGTTGTCGTGGAAGTAGAACGGCGCCGACAGCTTGCCGGTGGCGTTGACGAACTGCACGCTGTACTTCTTGACGAAGTGGCTCTGCTGCATCTTCTGCAGCATGCCGGTGCGCTTCAAGACCCAATAGGTTTCGGGGATCAGCGATTCGCCGATATGAAATCGCGGAAAGCGTTCGCGCTCGAACAGGCCGACGCGGACACCGGCGTCGGCAAGCAGGGTCGAGGCCGTCGAGCCGGCGGGACCGCCACCGATCACCACCACGTCATATTCGGAATGCATCTCTCTTAGGTTCTACAAGGTTCTGCTGGGTTCTGCCAGGTTCGCAGGGTTCGTTCGCGTTCTGCCAGGTTCTACCGGGTTCGTTCGGCTTCTGAATCGGTCGGCTTCTGCCCGCTCTGGGACGTTTTTGCCGCCCCGAACGAACCTCGCAGAACCCTGTAGAACCCTGCAGAACCCGAGTTTAGGTATAGCGAATTCCAAGATGCTGGGGAAGAAAGAAGCGCGGGAGCAGGACATCCACGCGCAGGAGTCCGTCCCGTGTGAGCGCGATGGCGTTTCGATCGGCCTGCGCAACATATCCGGCAGATGACAGCGACCCAATCCCGTCGGCGAAGCGTTCGAGCACATCGACACCGTACTTGATGCTGAAGTAGTCCGGCCGCAGCGAGCCCCGTTTCAGTTGCAGCACGAACTCGCGAATCAATCGCTCTTCGGCCGTCGGCCGGTATGCGCGGCCGAGCGGGATCTCGTCACGTTCGATTCCGGCGACGTACTTTTCCCACGTATCCAGGTTCTGCATGTGCACCCCGTTGACGTGGCCGAACGACGCCACACCAAGGCCCACGAGATCGGCTCCTTGCCACAGCCGATCGCGATAGACGAATTTCGTGGTGCCGGGATTCTTGACCGCCGTGTAGGCGCTGCCGATGTGATAGCCGGCGCGTTCGAGCGCGGCGAACGCTTCGGCCACCCAGCGGCGTTTCGTCGCCCAGCTCGCGACCGACTGCGCGAACTGATGCGTCCCCTTGAGGCGATCGCTGCTGATCGTCGTGTTATAGGGCAGCTCCATCTGGTAGATGGTGACGCTGTCGGGATCGAGCGCGAGCGTGCGATCGATGCACGCACGCCAGTTCTCGTCGGTCTCGCCAAGCATGCCGGCAATCAGATCGATGTTGATTTGCGGAAATCCGAGCGATCGCGCGAAGACATACGAGCGGCCGATTTCCGGCGACCGGTGCGCGCGCCCGTTCAATTCGAGAATCCGATCGTCGAAGTTCTCGACCCCCAGGCTGAGCCGCGTGACGCCCATGTCCTTGATCGCGGCCAGCTTGGCTTCGGTCAGCGTGCCAGGCTCGCACTCGAATGTGATCTCCTCGGCGCCCCTCCAGGGGGTGGTGTCGGTCAGGCGCTCGACGAGCCGGGCGAGCTGCGTGGTTGACAGGAACGACGGCGTGCCGCCGCCGAAATAGACGAAGTCGATCGCGCGTCCGGCGATCGCCGGCATCGGCGCATACAACTCCCATTCGCGCGCCAGGGCGTCGAGGTACGACTCAACCTCGCGGGCATTCCGATCGGTGTAGACGCGGAAGTAACAAAAATGGCAGCGCTTGCGGCAGAAGGGAATGTGCAGATAGACGCCCAGCGGCACGCCGGGGACGGGCGGTGACGCCAGCGCCGGCCGTGCGTCGGCGGCGACGGCTCCCGCGTTCCATACGGAAAACGGCGGGTAGTTCGCCACGAAATAGCTGCCGACTTCGGTCTGCTCGACGTCGGCGCGGGGAGTCTGGGACATGTCAGTACTATACTTTCGGTCCGATCGCTTTGCTTACCGGACCGGAATTGGTGAATTGGTGAATTGGTGGGTTGGTGAATTGGCATCGCGCGGCTACCGCCGCGCTGTAACAGCACGGGCGGCAGCGCGTGCGAAGCCGAATTCACCAAGCCACCAACCCACGAATTCGCCAATTCACCCGACTCACCAATTTGCCTTTCTGGCCCGCAGTCCGTCACAATAGATAATATATGGGAACCAATACATCTGCGCAGGGCGATGTCCGAGCCGTGCTCGACGGCGTCCGCCGGATCGTCCAGAGCCTGCGCGAGTCGTCCCGATGGGCGGAAAAATACGTCGGCATGACCGGCGCGCAGCTGTTCGTCCTGCAACAGCTCGACGAGGCGCCGGCCCAGTCCCTGAACGATCTCGCCGCCCGTACGCATACCCACCAGAGCAGCGTCTCGACCATTGTTGCGCGCCTGGTCGATCAAGGCCTGGTGACGAGAACGCGGTCGCCACGTGACGGGCGCACGATCGAGCTCCACTTATCCTCGCGCGGCAGAAAGCTCGCCGCCCGCGCGCCGAACGCGGCCCAGCAACGGCTGATTCAGGGCATTCGCGAACTGTCGCCGGCCAAACGCCGCGGGCTCGCCGCGTCGCTCACCGCCGTGGCCCGGGCCATGGATTCGGCCGCCGGCGAACCGTCGATGTTCTTCGAGGAGCACGCCGGTCAGCGCCAACGGAGCGCGAAGCATGCATAACGTTCCCGGAACGTCCCGCCGGCTCGGCGACTTCACGGCCACGCCGCGCATGGTGACCGTCGGCCTGATGGCGGTGGCGATCGGTGTCGTCTGCGCCTCCATCGCGCGCGGCCTGCTGCTGCTGATCAACTTCTTTACCAACATCTTTTTTTTCCAGCGGATCAGCGCCGCGGCGACCTCCCCCGCCGACACTGCCCTCGGCCTCTGGATCGTCATCGTCCCCGTCATTGGCGCGTTGATCATCGGGTTCATGGCGCGCTACGGGTCTGAACGCATCCGCGGTCACGGGATTCCTGAGGCGATCGAGGCGATTCTGATCAACGGCAGCCGCGTCGAGCCGCGCGTCGCGGTGCTGAAGCCAGTGTCTGCCGCCATCTCTATTGGATCGGGCGGCCCGTTTGGCGCGGAGGGTCCGATCATCATGACCGGCGGCGCGATCGGATCGCTGATCGCGCAGTTCTTTCATTTGACGAGCGCCGAGCGAAAAACCCTGCTGGTGGCCGGCGCCGCAGCAGGGATGTCCGCCACCTTTGCCTCTCCCGTGGCCGCGGTGCTGCTGGCGGTCGAACTGTTGCTGTTCGAATGGAAACCGCGGAGTCTCGTACCAGTGGCACTGGCCAGCGCGACCGCGGCGGCGGCGCGCCGTTACATCATCGGCATGGGACCGCTGTTTCCAGTACCTCCGCATCCAGCGTTCATCGGCCCTGAAGGTCTGGCCGGCTGCGTGACCGCCGGGCTTCTCGCCGGCGGCCTGTCCGCGCTCCTGACCGTCGGTGTCTATGCGGCTGAGGACGCCTTCGCGCACGTGCGCACCCACTGGATGTGGTGGCCGGCTCTCGGCGGCGTGGTCATTGGCCTCGGCGGCCTGATCTTCCCGCAGGCGCTCGGCGTCGGATACGACACGATTGGCTCACTGCTTCAGGGGGACGTATCGGGTCGCACGATCCTCGGTATCCTGATCGTGAAGGCGGTGATCTGGACGGTCGCGCTCGGGTCCGGCACGTCGGGCGGCGTGCTGGCGCCGCTGCTCATGATGGGCGGCGCGCTCGGCGGAGTCGAGGCGTGGGTCCTGCCGAACGAGGGCACTGGATTCTGGCCGCTGGTCAGCATGGGCGCGATCCTGGGCGGGACGATGCGGTCGCCGTTTACCGGCGTGATCTTCGCGCTCGAGTTGACGCACGACGTCAACATGCTGCTGCCGCTCCTGGTCGCCGTCACGATTGCGCACGCGTTCACGGTGCTCGCGTTGAAACGGTCGATTCTGACCGAGAAGGTGGCGCGTCGCGGCTACCACCTCACGAGGGAGTACGCCATCGACCCGCTCGAGATACTCTTCGCGCGCGAGGTCATGCGAACCAACATCGCCGCGCTGCCAGCGGATGCGACGCTTCACACGCTCCGCGATTCACTTCGGGTCGACCCGGCGACGCGACCGCAACAACTCTTTCCCGTCATCGACGAGGATCGTCGTCTGCTCGGAGTCGTCACCCGCTTCATGCTGCAGCAGCTGGCCGATCGCCACTCCGGTAATCCCGCCGTCAGCCTCGACAGCATTCGCTACAACAATCCCACGGTGACGTATCCGGACGAACCGCTGCGCCTGGTCGTGCAGAGAATGGCCGAAACCGGCCTGACGCGGTTCCCTGTCGTCGAGAGCGAAGCGGTCAACCGCCTGGTTGGAATGATCTCGCTCGACGACCTGCTCAAGGCGAGGGCACTGAACCTCGAGGCCGAGCGCCGGCGCGAACGCATCATGCGTGTCGAAATTGCATTTCCGTTCCGATTCCGGAGAGCACGCGAGACACCCTGATCGAAACAATCCAATTCTTCCCGAGGGGCTTTGCCCCTCGGGCTCCGCTGCACGCTCGCTGCGCGCGCCGCTTCGCCGACGCGCTCCGATCGCGTGACTCGCTCGTGATACTCGCTCGCACGCCGCAACGAACAGTCAGGCCCACCTGGCGCGCGCGCGACACCGTCATTGAAAGAACCCAACCACGCCGCCTCGCGCAGAGTCAGTAAACCGATGCCCTATAATCGCGGCGTGGTGTTCCTCAGCGCATGACGGTGTTTCGGCCGCTGCCTCTGCGGATCACGCGCCCGCTGTCCCTCCTCGTTCTGTGCGCGTGGATCGCGACGATGGTCATCGTCGTGCATCGAGCCTTTGCCGACGCTGGCGCTGCCAGCCTGGCGACCGATCTCGCCCGTTACGGAACCGCGGCCGAATGGCGCGGCGTCTATTACCGCAATGAAAAGATCGGATTCACCGTCAGCCAGACCATCTCGACGAGCGACGGCTTCGACTTGCAGGAGGACGGGCGTCTGCAGATGTCGCTGCTCGGCGCACGGAACGTCGTGTCGATCCGAACCACCGCGCGCGTCGATCGCGACTTCACTCTGCGTTCCTTTGACTTCTCCCTCGACCCGGGGACAGGCGGAACCAAGGTCCATGGAGAGATCCAGGGTCGACGACTCCATCTGATCGTGGCGACGGCGGCCGGCAGTCATGAGCAGGATCGCGACCTGACCGAGTCTCCGGTTCTGACGCTGAACCTTGCCCGTCGTCTCGCCGACGCTGGTCTGGCGCCCGGTCGTCGCTATACATGGACGATTTTTGATCCCGCCACGCTGAGCTCGTCACCGATCGTGCTCGACGTCGGCTCGCGCGAGCTCGTCAACGGCGGCCGGCGGCGCGTGCCAGCCTTCCGCGTCGAGACGGAGTACTCGGGTCTGCGGACCACATCGTGGATCACGGACACAGGCGAAGTCGTGCTCGAGAAGAGCCCGATGGGATTCGAGAGCGTCCGCGAGAGCCAGGCCGATGCGCAGACGATGGCCGTGCCGTTCAACGTCAGGACCGACCTGCTCAGCGCATCGGCGATCGTTCCGACCGGGCAGGCACCGATCGTTGAGCCGCGGGACGTGCGTCGGCTTCGCCTCCGTCTGACGGGTGCCGCCATCGACGCGACGGATCTGTCCGGCGTGGGCCAATCATTTGACGAAAATGTCCTCGAAATTCGCGACGCTCAGGGTTTTCAGCCAGGACCGGCGGATCCGGACATCGACGGTTACCTTCATGCGGAAGCGCTCATCGAGAGCGATGCGCCGGAGATTGTGGCCGAGGCGCAGGCCGCCGTGCGAAACGCCGTGGGTCCGCGTGCGCAGGCCGAGCGGCTGACCCGGCACGTCAACGCCATCCTCGAGAAGAAGCCCACCGTCAGCCTGCCCTCCGCGCGTGAAGTCCTCCGCACGAGGGTCGGAGACTGCAACGAACACACGACGCTCTTTGTCGCAATGGCGCGCGCGCTTGGTATTCCGTCGCGGATCTCGGTCGGACTCGTTTCCGTGCACGGGGCGTTCTATTACCACGCATGGCCGGAGGTGTATCTCGCCGACGGCCGTTCGCGCGGCATGTGGCTGCCGGTTGACCCGACGCTGAACGAGTTTCCCGCCGACGCCACGCATGTGCGTCTGGCTCGCGGCGGACTGGACAAGCAGGCGACGATCCTTCCGCTCATCGGACGCTTGCAGATCGAGATTGTGGAACTCGAAACTGCGCCCAACACGTCGCCAATCGTCGTCGGGCGGCGGCCCGATGACACGAGTCCCCTCAGCATCGCGGTTCCGTCGCGCGCGCCCGGAGACTGCTGGTCAACACCGCCGGAAAAGCGGCGCCGCCGCCGATGATTGCCATCCACGATCTGGTCAAGAGATACGGAACTTTCGCCGCGGTGGACGGCATTTCGCTGGACGTCGCGAGCGGCGAAATCCACGGGTTTCTCGGTCCGAACGGGGCCGGCAAGACCACGACGATTCGCATGGTGGCCGGTCTCTTGAAACCGACGTCGGGACGCATTGTCGTGAACGGTCACGATTTGGCGGCGGAGCCGGCATCCGCCAAAGCCTCGCTCGGCTTCATTCCGGACCGCCCCTTTCTCTACGAAAAATTGACCGCCGGCGAGTTCCTCCGGTTTCACGGCGGACTCTACGGCCTCGACGGCGCGTCGGTTGGCGAGCGTGTCCACGAGATGCTCGAGTTGTTCGAGCTGAGACGTTGGGAGAACGAGCTGGTGGAGAGTTTCTCGCACGGCATGAAGCAACGCCTGGTGATGTGTGCCGCGTTCCTGCACCGCCCGCAGGCGGTCCTCGTTGACGAGCCGATGGTCGGTCTCGATCCGAGAGGCGCCCGACTGATCAAAGACGTCTTCCGGCGCATGAGCGCCCGAGGTGTCGCCATTCTCATGAGCACGCACACGCTCGAAGTTGCCCAGGAGATGTGCGATCGGATCAGCATCATCCTGCAGGGAAAGATCATCGCTCGTGGCACTGTGGCCGAGGTCCGCGCCATGGCGGGCAATCCCGACGATCAGCTGACCAACGTGTTTCTGAAGCTGACGGGTGGCAGCGGACTCCAGGAGATCGACGAGATTGTCTAAACGGGGCAGTCGCAGGGACCACCCGGCGCGAGAGCCCTCGGCAGCGCGCGGGGGTGGGGCCCCAGGCGCACTCAGAAAAGGCGGGCCCCGGCGCAAAGTAAGAAATGCGTGCCGAGTTGGACACTGACCCGTGAGCGTCGAGCCGAAGCCGTACCCGTATCTGTTGTTGCCGTCGCTGCTAGCCTCGCGCAACCGCGCGAACAGACGGGAGCGCGGCGATCTGTTCCGGTCGCTGACGTTTGGCGGCATCGGCCTGCTCGTGGCGGCTGCGATCTTTGTCGCCGCGTTCTGGCTGACGTGGCAGCTTGCGGACTTTGCCGAACTCGGTGACTACCTGCTGCGGGTCGGCCTGTCGTGGCTGTTCCTGACGTTCCTGTCGTTTCTCGCGTTCAGCGGGCTGGTGACCGCGCTCTCGACATTCTTCCTGTCGGACGATCTCCGGCTGCTGCTCGCCGCGCCGGTCGCACCGCGCCGGTTGTTTCATGCGTGCTTCGCCAGGACGCTGGCGCTGGCGTCGTGGATGATCATCGTGTTCCTGGTACCGCTGCTCCTCGGCCTCGGCGTCGCGCGGTGCGCGCCATGGTCGTTCTATGTCGTTGCAACGTTGACCATCGTCCCGTTCGCGATCATTCCGGTCGCGCTCGGCACCGCCGCCACATTCGTGCTCGTGAACGTGTTTCCCGCGCGGCGCGCCCGTGACTTCCTGATGTTGACCGGGCTGCTGTTTGCGGCCAGCCTGGTGATCCTGCTGCGTTACATCCGGCCCGAGCGGCTGCTGCGCGTCGAGTCTCTTCCCGACGTCACCGGCTTCTTTGCCACGCTGCAGTCGCCGATTACGCCCTTGTTGCCGTCGTTCTGGGCCGGTGAGACGCTGTTTGCAAGCCTGCAGGGGGGCCGCGACGTTCTCCACTTCGTCGCGCTGTGGACGACCGCGGGGTCGATGATGCTGCTGCTCCGCGCCGCGCACGAGCGCTGGCACTTCGGCGGCTACAGCAACGCGCAGGAGGCGAGCAAGGCTCGATTCACGAGGCTTCGCAGCTTCGATCGAATCGCCCGCCGGCTGCCGCTCTCCGTCGTGCGGCGGCACCTCCTGCTCAAAGACGCGAAGGTGTTTTTTCGCGACGTCAGCCAGTGGTCACAGCTTCTGCTGCTGGTGGCATTGATGCTCGTGTACCTCTACAACTTTCGCGTGCTCGATCTCGATCGCCTGCCGTTTGTCAGCGGCGTGATCAAGAACGTCTACGGGTTCGTGAATCTCGGGATGGCGGGCCTGGTCATGGCCACGGTCGCCGTACGATTCGTGTTCCCCGGGGTGTCCTCAGAAGGCGCTGCCTTCTGGATCGTTCGCAGCGCGCCGGTGTCGTTGCGCGATTTTCTCTGGTCGAAGTTCTGGATTGGGCTCGTGCCTGTGCTCCTCTTGACCGAAGCGTTGACGATTGCCGGCAATCACTTGCTCGGCGTCGATCCATTTCTCAAGGTCGTTGCCGCCGTGGCGATCTTGTTCATGAGCTTTGCCCTCGTCGGCCTCGCCACTGGGCTCGGCGCTCGGTATCCACGGTTCAGCGCGGACAACGCCAGCCAGGTCGCGGGATCGTACGGAGGGATCGCGTTCATGGTGATGGCGGTGTTGTTCGTGCTCGTCATCGTCGTGCTGGTTGGCTGGCCGTCGTCCGTCTATCTTTTCCATCAAGTACGTCATACGCCGCTCGAGCCGACCGAGCGCCTTCAGATGTACGGATGCTTTGTCGCGGCCGGGGTGATGAGTCTTGCCGTCTGGTGGATGGGGATGAAATCCGGAGTTCGGGCGCTCTCAGATCTCTCGTAGAGCCCAGCAGAACCCTGAACGAAGCAGCGGAACCTTGCCCGACCCTGTAGAACCCAGCAGAACCCTTATAATGTTGGTTTGCCCAACATGGACAGCGACATCCCAGATGCAACGATCGGTGGCGTCGAGCGCGGTCACGCGCCCTCGACGGACTTCATCCGTACCATCGTCAGCGACGATGTGAAGGAGGGGCGGAATGCAGGCCGCGTGTCGACGCGGTTTCCCCCCGAGCCCAACGGCTACCTGCACATCGGCCACGCCAAGTCGATCTGCCTGAATTTCGGCATCGCGTCCGAATTCGGCGGCACGTGCAACCTGCGGTTCGACGACACGAATCCGACCAAGGAAGACGTCGAGTACGCGCAATCGATCGAAGCGGACGTGCGGTGGCTTGGCTTTCAATGGGAGGGTGCGCCGAAATACGCATCCGACTACTTCGAAACGCTGTACGAGTACGCCGTGCACCTGATTCAGAGCGGCAAGGCGTACGTCGACAGCCAGAGCGCCGAAGATATCCGGCGGAACCGTGGAACGCTGACCGAGGCGGGAACGCCGAGCCCGTTCCGCGATCGCTCCGTCGACGAGAACCTCGATCTCTTCGCCCGCATGCGCGCCGGTGCATTCGAGGACGGCGCGCACGTGCTGCGGGCGCGGATCGACATGGCGTCGCCGAACATCAACATGCGCGATCCGGTGCTCTATCGCATCAGGCGCGCGCATCACTACCGGACGGGTGACGATTGGTGCATCTATCCGATGTACGACTTCGCCCATCCTCCGTCCGACGCGATCGAGGGCATCACGCATTCGCTGTGCACGCTCGAGTTCGAAGACCACCGGCCGCTCTACGACTGGCTGATCGAGAATCTTCCGGTTCCCGCCCAGCCGCGGCAGATTGAGTTTGCGCGTCTCAACCTGACGCACACGGTGATGAGCAAGCGCAAGTTCCTCGAGCTGGTGCAACAGGGACATGTCCACGGCTGGGACGATCCAAGGATGCCGACGATCAGCGGCATGCGCCGCCGCGGATATACCCCCGAGGCCATCCGGACGTTCTGCGAGCGAATTGGCGTCGCGAAGCGCGAGAACGTCGTCGATGTGGCCCTGCTCGAGCATGCGGTTCGGGAGGATCTCAACCGGACGGCGCCGCGGGTCATGGGCGTGCTCAATCCGCTCCGCGTCGTGATTGAAAACTACCCGGACGGACGGACCGAGAACTTCGACATCATCAACAACCCGGAAGATCCGTCCGCCGGCGTGCGCAGCGTGCCGTTCTCGAGAGAGCTGTTCATTGAACGCGACGACTTCCGCGACGATCCGCCGAAGAAGTTTTTTCGGCTGGCACCGGGCCGCGAGGTGCGCCTGCGCGGCGCCTACTTCATGACCTGCACGGACGTCATCAAGGACGCCGACGGACACGTCACCGAACTGCGCTGCACATACGATCCAGCAACGCGGGGTGGTGATGCTGCCGACGGCCGGCGTGTGAAGGCGACGCTGCATTGGGTGTCGGCGGCGCACGCGCTCGACGTCGAGGTCCGCCTCTACGATCGGCTGTTCCGGAGCGAATTGCCGGACAACGCCGATTACCTGGCCGATTTGAATCCGGTGTCCCTGGACGTGCTGACCGGTGCCCGGCTGGAACCGAGCGTGTTGAACGCGCCGCCGGGCACGCGCTATCAGTTCGAACGGCTGGGATACTTTTGCGTCGACCCGGATTCAGTCCCGGGCAAGATGGTCTTCAATCGAACAGTGACGCTGAAGGACACCTGGGCACGAATCGAGCGGCGCGGCTAGTGCTGAAGAGGCATGGTAGCGGGAAGCTGACAGAGTGTTAGAGACAGTCTTCCTCGATGCCGGCGGGGTGCTGGTCTATCCGAACTGGGTCCGGATCAGCCGTGCGCTGGCGGAACATGGCGTGCAAGTCGATCCCGAGACGCTGGCCCGCGCCGAGCCATTCGCGAAAAAGCAGATCGACGATCGCACGACGATCGCGTCGACGACGGACGCGGGGCGCGGCTGGTTGTATTTCAATCTAATCTTCGAACGTGCCGGCGTGCCCCTGACCGCCGCCGTCGAAGCAGCCCTCGGCGATCTCCACGCCTACCATCAGACCTCAAATCTCTGGGAACTCGTGCCTGCGTCGGTCGTCCCATCCCTGACCGCGCTGCGTCAGCGCGGTTTGAAGTTGACCGTCGTGTCCAACGCCAACGGAAAGTTGAGGCTGTTGTTCGATCGCCTTCAGCTTGCCGGCCGCGTTGATTGTCTTCTCGACTCACACGACGAGGGCGTCGAGAAGCCGGATCCACGCTATTTCGAGATCGCCCTCGAACGAAGCGGCGCCCGTCGCGAGACGACGATTCACGTCGGCGATCTCTACCACGTCGACGTCGTCGGGGCACGCAACGCAGGCGTACGTGCCGTGCTCATCGATGAAGGCGGTCTCTATCCCGACGCAGACTGCCCGCGCGTCGGCTCGCTGACAGAGTTCGTCGATCTGATCGGTACCGGCGCGTTCGACTGACGCGAGCGGCGAACGTCAATCACCGTTCCGAGAGCGCGATGATCGGATCGATCCGCGCGGCGCGCCGGGCCGGCAGGGTGCACGCGGCGAACGCGACAATCGCCAGCGTCGCACCGACCGTTGCGAGCACGATGGGATCCATCGGGCTCACCCCATAAAGCTGAGCGGCCATCGTGCGTCGGATCGCAAAGGCCCCGGCCATACCGACGATGAAGCCGCCCGCCATCAGGGCCATGCCTTCCCGCACGATCAGTGCGAACACCCGGCGGGTGTCGCTGCCCAGCGCCAACCGGATCCCGATCTCCCGCGTGCGCTGCGACACCTGATAGGCGAGGACGCCGTAGATGCCGATCGCGGCGAGGAAGAGCGCAACGACCGCAAAAACAATCGCTACGACCATTGGCGTGCGCCGATCGGCCACGGACTCGTTCATTCGATCCGCCATGGTTCTGACGCTGTACAAAGGCAGTTCAGGATCGAGGCCCCTGAGTTGCTGGCGAACCGCCGGCGCCACCGCTAATGGATCTCCGCTCGTCCGGACAGCCAGCGTCAGTCCACGCTGCGAGGCCTGCCGGATCGGGAAGTAGTAAGTGCCGACACGATCCTCGGTCGTCACGAATCCTGCCATCCTGGTCTCGCCGACGACGCCGATGACGGTGAGCCAACGGGTGTTCTTGTCCGGTGTCGAGAGATCCTTGGGATTCTCCGGCTTGAACATCCGTCGTCCAATCGGATCGACGCCGGGCCAGAACTTTTTCGCGAGTCGTTCGTCGACGATCACGACCGGCGGAGCAGATTCGGTGTCGCTATCGGCGAAGGTACGGCCGCTCTTGAGCGGGATGCCAAGCGTTTCCATGTAGCCGGGTGACGCAATCACGCGATACGGGGAAATCAGCGACTCACCCGGAGCCATGCGGTATCCCTCAGCCAGGATCACGCTGTCACTGAAGTCCCCGCCAAACGGGATGGTTGAGACGAGACCCGCCGACTGTACGCCGGGAATCGTACGGACCGCGGCAACAAAGCGATCGGCGAACAGTCGTACGGACGCGTCGTCCGGATAGCGTGACTGCGGGGTCACGCGAGCCGTCAACAGGTTTGAAGGATTGAAACCCGGCGCGATGGCCAGCACGTGCCGGAAGCTCGTGAGCAGCAATCCTGCACCGGCGAGAAGCATGAACGCGAAAGCGACTTGACTGGCGACGAGCAGGCGACGGACAAGGCGGGCGCCACGTCCGGCTGTCCCACTGCGCCCTTCTTCACGGAATGCCTGACTCAGATTGAGCTGACTGAGACGCACAACCGGGGCCAGGCCGACGACCGCGCCGATGAGCCAGGCCAGCCCGATCGCGAACCCGATGACCTCCGGATTCACCCGGATCTCGTTCGCCCGCGGCAGCGCGTCCAATCCCACGCTCCCGACCGCGGTGAGCGCCAGGTACCCGATCCCCATTCCGAGCACGCCTCCCGACAGGGCCAGGAGCACGGTTTCCGTGATCAGGTACCGCGCCAGGCGCGGAAGGGAAGCGCCCAGGGCATGACGCGTCGCGAGCTCACGCATCCGCGCGGACGATCGAATGAGCACGAGGTTGGTCACGTTGACCGCTCCGATCGCGAGCACAAAGAGCCCGCCTGCCCACAGCATGAGCAGGGTTGACCGCACTTCGCGGACCAAATCCTCCTGGAGCGGCGTGACGACCGTGCGGAATCCGGCGTTGATGAGAATCTGTTTCAATTCGGGGAACCGTTCGAGGTTGCGCGCGTTCAGGGCGTCGACCTGCTGCTGGGCGACGGCCACGCTCTTTCCAACCTTCAGGCGGCCGACCATCGTCCAATTGTTGCTGTGCCTCGCATCGTCCGAACGTTCCTCGGGGGCAAATGCGGCTGGCGTCCACAGCTTGACGTCGGGGTCCATGAAGTAGAACGCCTGCGGCAGGACGCCGACGATCGCGTGATTCACGCCGCTGATTCGCAGCTGCTGACCGATGGCCGCGTCTCGACCGCTGAAGAGCTGCTGCCAGAGGGCATAGCTGAGGATGACTTCGCGATTGTGTCCGAGCTCACCTTCGTCTTCGTTGAAGACGCGGCCCCGATACGGCGTCACCCTGAGCATCCGGAACAACGATGGTCTGGCGATCATCCCGGTGATGCGCTGAGGATCGGTCTCTCCGCCGATCGTTTGACCGGTCCGGCGATACAGCGCGAGCTCCTCGAACGCATCGGTTTCACGAAGGCGATCGTAGTAATCGGGCACTCCGGTGGAGGCGCGCTCGACGCCGGCTCGCGGGTAACTGTTATGGAGCGTCACGAGGTGATCGGCCTCGGGAATCGGCAGCGGCCGGAGCAGCACGTTGTTGATGATGGCGAAGATCGCCGCGTTTGCACCGATACAGACCGCGAGCGTCAGGATCACTGTGACGGCGAAGCCGCGATCCTTCGAGAGGACTCGAGCGGCGAATTTCACGTCGTGAAGAAGTCGCTCCATGAGAAACCCTTACGGAAAGGCGCCGTGCCCCGTTCGGATTAATTTCCACGATAATGACTGACCCGGCCAGGGGGTTGAGATGACAGACACTCGGGAATACCTCAGGTTCCGCTGGTTCGAGACGCTGGCGCAGGACATCAGGTACGCCATCCGGTCGCTGCGCCGGACCCCGACATTCACCGTTGCCGCGCTGCTGACGCTTGCGCTTGGCGTGGGCGCCAACACAGCGATCTTCAGCGTCGTTGACGCCGTGCTTCTCAGACCCTTGCCGTATCCGCAGCCCGATCGGATCGTGCAGCTTGTCAGACGGACCGAAGGAGGCGAGAGCGGCGGACACACGGGTCTACGCTACATGTTCTTCCGCGACAACCTGCGATCGATGCAGGCGGTTGCCGCCTGGCGTGGACTCACCGGGTTCAACCTGGCGACCGGCGATCACGCCGAGTACGTCAAAGCGATGCCGGTGTCGAAGGAATTCTTTTCCGTGTTCGGAGGCCACGCCGTCTACGGCGAGACGTTCAACGAAACTCACGACCGCACTGGCGGAGTCGATGCCGTCGTTCTCAGCTACGGGTTGTGGACGCGAATGTTCGCCGGAAACCCTTCCGCGGTCGGATCGACCGTCACGCTTGGCGATCGACCTTACGTCGTGATCGGCGTTCTGCCGAGGGACTTCGAAACGATACCGCCCGCCGATTTGTACGTGCCGCTGCGTCCGAGCACAACCGGACCCGGAGGCGGGTTCAATTATGGGGTTGTCGGTCGTTTGAAGGATGGAGTGAGCCTCGAACAGGCCAATGGCGAAGCCTCGTCGGTATTCATCTCGTTTCGCGACGCGCACCCTGAGGCGATGATCAAGACCGAATACGCTGCGGCATTCATTCCATACCAGGGCAGCATGGTCCGCTCGGCCCGTCCCGGGCTGCTCTTGATGCTGGGCGCGGTCGGGATGCTGCTGCTGATCGCGTGCGCCAACACCGCGAACCTGCTGCTTGCGCGCGCATCGGCGCGAGGGCGGGAAATCGCGGTACGCGCGGCGCTTGGCGCCGGACGCGCACGCCTCATTCGTCAACTGCTGACCGAATCGGTCCTTCTCTTCCTGACCGGCGGAACGCTGGGCATTTTCTGCGCGTACTGGTCAGTTCCCGCGTTGTTGGCGCTGACGCCGACGGCCTACACGGTCTACCAGGACGCTCGCGTGGACCTGACCGTGCTGACCGTGATGCTGGCGGTGTGTGCAACCACCGGCCTGATCTTTGGTCTTGCGCCAGCCATCAGCCTGTCGAAGCACGACGCCGGCGACGCGCTGAAGCAAGACGGCAACCGGACGACGATCGGAAACAGGTCCGCCTGGGTGCGGCGCGGACTCGTTGTCGCGGAGATCGCGCTGTGCATGCTCCTGCTCGTCGGCGCCGGCCTTCTCATTCAGACGTTCGTTCGAATGCGATCCATCGATCCGGGATTCGACCCACGGGGTCTCCTGACTGCCAGGATGTCACTGCAGGGTGATCGCTATGCGACGACGGCGGACTTCAATCGCTTCTTCGACCAGGCGCTCGAGCGGATTCGACGAATTCCGGGCGTCCAGGCGGCCTCAATCGTCAACGGTGTACCGATCGAGCGCGGACTGAACCTGAATGTCGACGTGCTTGATGGTCCAGAACTGATCGAGCGGGCCGTCGTCGACTGGCGGTACGCCAGCCTCGACTACTTCGAGACGATGCGGATTCCGATCGTCGCCGGCCGCGCGTTCAACGGCGCCGATCGCGCCGGTGCTCCGCCGATTGCGGTCGTGAACGAGGAATTCGCGAGGAAATTCCTGAAGGGCACGAACGCAATCGGGCATCACATCCGCGTGTTTCGAGACGATGGATCGATCGAGATTGTTGGAGTTGCGAAGAACCTGCGGGAACGCCAGTTGACCGGCCGTCCCATTCCGCTGATGTACGTGCCGGTTACCCAGGCGAACATCGCCGGAATCAAAGCGAGTCATACCTACTTTCCAATGAGCTGGGTTGTCCGCACACACGACGGCGGTCCGCAGCTCATTGCCGAGATCCGGGAAGCGATGCGGGCGACGGATCCGAAGCAGCCGTTCTCGGCGTTTGCGACGATGGATGACGTCAAGTCGAATTCGATGACCGCTGAGACGTTCCAGATGCGGCTGCTCAGTGGGCTGGCAGCGCTTGGCCTTTTCCTCGCGTTTGCCGGCATCTACGGTTTGATTGCCTATATGGTCGCCGAACGCGGTCGCGAATTCGGCATCCGGATGGCGCTCGGAGCGTCGCGAGGAAGAATCGTCCAACAGGTACTGCGCCAGGGCGCACTCCTGGCTGTGGTGGGAGTCATCATCGGCACGGGTGCGGCGCTCGCGCTGAATCGGACGCTGAAGGATTTCGTCTACGGTGTCAGCACGGTCGATGCGACGACGTTCATCGCGGTGGGAGTACTGCTGATCGGGGTCGCGGCGCTGGCCAGCGTTGTTCCGGCGCTCCGCGCCGTTCGCTTGAATCCCGTCGCCGCTCTGCGCGAGTAGCGGCGGCCTGGCAGGGCGACGGCTAACAGCTCCTCGGTTAAACTTTGATCCGCGCTCGACGGTCTAAAGAGTTCGGATGCGTATTCTTCGTGGTCTATCCAGCAAGTCCCTGCCCTGCGGGTGCCTGGCGGGCGTGTACGAAACGTATGACGGGCAGGTCGTTGCGATCGTAGACGCCAAAGGTACCGGGTGCCCCAACCGTTCGCACATCAACGGGAAGATCGTTCCCGCCGAAGACACCACACGCGCCACCAACGTCCTCGCCGACCGATAGAGATCAGGTTCTACAAGGTTCTGCTGGGTTCCACTAGGTTCGTTCTGCAGAACCTTGTAGAACCCTGCAGAACCCTGTAGAACCTGTCGGTAGGATGAAGATCGCAACGTGGAACGTCAACGGTATTCGAAAGCGCCAGACGGAACTGCAGGAGTGGCTGGACCGTGTCCACCCGGACGTGGTCTGCCTCCAGGAAATCAAGGCGACCATCGACCAGCTCCCCGTTTGGCTCTGCGAAATCGAGGGATATTGGTGTTACTGGCACGGCGGGAAGGGCTACTCAGGTGTCGCCATCCATGTCAGCAAGCAGCTCGCGTCCGAGCCCCCTTCGTTTGAGCATCCGCCTTTCGACTACGAGAACCGAATCGTCCTGGTGAGGCTTCCGGCGGTGACCGTTGTCTCGGTTTACGTGCCGAATGGCGGCAAGGACTTTCCGGCCAAGGTGCAGTTCCTCGAGGCGCTCGAGCAGTTCGCGTCCAGCATGAGCGCCGACGCCAACCCGGTCGTAATCTGCGGCGACCTGAACATCGCGCGAGCCGACAGGGACGTACACCCGAAGGAGCGCAAGCCTCGCGCGATCGGGCAGCTCCCGGAGGAGCGCGCGCAGCTCGAACGCATCATCGGGCACGGGCTGGTCGACGTCAGCCGCGCGCTCGAGCCCGACAACGACCAGATGTTCACGTGGTGGGCACCGTGGCGGAACATGCGTCAGCGCAACATCGGCTGGCGACTCGACTACCTGCTCGCAAGTCAGCGGTTGTTCGAACGCGTGCGGGGCTGCACGATTGAGCGAGAGACCGGCACGAGCGACCACGCGCCGGTCACAGGGGACTTCGACATCTGAATCGCTAATCGCT
>JBKPNQ010000184.1:0-31198 GCA_046732715.1 Acidobacteriota bacterium
ACGTTGGCGAGCCCGTCAGATCCGGTCACGATCTCGAACCTGCCGTACGATTCGACGGGAGCGATCATTCCCACGAGAGTAAAGCCGTCGAACGCCGGCTTCGGGCAGGCCAACGCCTGGCAGCAGGAATGGCGGGTACAAGCACAGATACGATTCTCGTTCTGATCGCTCTGTTGAGTTAACGGAGTAGACGGAGGGAGCGGAGGGGCTCACCACAGAGTTAACGGAGGCAACGGAGAACCGTCATGATTCCCGTGGCCTTTGCTAGCTCCGTGGTGAAGGATCCTCCGCTCTCTCATCAGCTCCGCTAGCTGGGTGCGGCGCCAGCCACAAGCAACCGCTTATTTCATCCGCTGGAGAATCTCCTGTATTGCCGGGACGCTCGGATCGCTGACCGGCGCGTTGCTCAGGTAAGCCTCGAACTCCCGCCGCATCGGAACCAGAAGCGACGCATCATCGCGCGCAAGCTGCTGGTAGACGATCCCCAGGTCGCGATGAATTTCGGCCGGCGCCTCCGGCCAACTTGCCAGCATCGTTTCCATCAATGCTGACGCGCGCTTGAGCGCCGTGCCATCGCTGTGCTCGCCGCCCCATCGCGCCAGGCTGAGCGCGTGTTTCCCCATCTGCTTCCAGTAGTACTTGAGCGCGACGTTCTCCCAGGAGTCGACAGGAGCCTGCCGGAGCGCATCGAGGGGCACGCGGTCGAAACTGGTTTTTGCCGCGTCAATCCACACCGTGACAGCCGGTTGTTGCGGTGTGGGCAACACCGAGTCGACAAGGCCTGACGGCCAGGGCGTGTAGCTCGCGCGCGCATCGTCCCAAAGGTTCACATCGCACAAGTAAATCGGATGCCGATCGCGATTCGCGTCGAAGAGCGCCTTCATGCCGTAGTCTCCGGAGCGGTTGGAGTGGGGCAGCAGGCGAGCGCCCGGAAACACGATGTCAGGAAAGTACCTTTGCGCGAGACGCTGATGCCAGGGGTACGCGAGCACCATCTGATCGAGCACACGCACGTCGGTCCGAAATCCCTCCACGATCTGCAGATATCGGAGGCCATGGTAGATATAGTCGCCGGTTTCGAGCAGGAGGGCCTGTGGCGGTGTTGAATCCAGGATGTCTTTCAGAAAGTCGTGGATCTGAACCGCGCCGCTTTTGTCCTGGCCGCGGAAGTTCACGACCGGCTGCGCGATTGCGATGGCGACGGCAACGACAGGCAGAGCCTTGACGCCGAGCGTTCCGAGGCGCTCAGCGACGGCTGCCAGTCCCAACGCGGCAAAGACGCACAACAAGAGATGCGGCTGCTGCCAAAATCGCCCCTCGACGAAGCGCGACACTCCCGGCTCGAGCGGCCCGTTCGCGAGGGCGTTGAACGTAACCAGAAAAAAGAAGAACGCACCGCCCCAGCACCAGAGCAGAGCCTTGTCTCGACGACGGCGGATCAGAACGAGACCCGCGAGCGCGAGAAGCGGCGCGATCCAGAGCAGGTCTGCGAACGAGCCTGAGAGATAAGCCGCCAGCCGCTCGGTGAGGTTTGGCGCCTGCTCCTGGACGCCCAGCCTGAACGTTCCGTACTCGCGTCGCAGCAGGTGATCCAGAAAGCCCGACACGGTGGTTTGGTCCCCCCAGCTCATGAGAGGAAGTCGACGTGATGCGACCGGAATGTACGCGTAGGGAAGGAGGCCTATGAGACCACACAGCGCGAAGATGCCGAGCTGTCGCGGCGTGCGCATCGCCGGGCTGGACGTGAGAACCAACAGCGCAGCGGGGATGGCGTAGAAGATCAGGGTGTGATGATTTGTGAGGCCAAGACCGATCCAGAAGAACAGCGCACCCGCGATCAGTCCGGTCCGTAGTTCGTCGTCGCGGTGACCTGAATTCGCGGCGGCTTCACTGAAGCGCACCGTCAGGTAGACGAGGCCGGCGCTGAACAGGTTGTTCAGCGCGAATACCTCGGCGGTGACGGCGTGCGGCCAGACACGCGAGGAAAACGCGAAGAGCGACGCTGCTGCCAGTGCCGTCCACAGGCTTCCAGACCAGCGGGCTGCAGCGACGAACAGAATTGTCGCGGCGCCGGCGCCGCAGGTTGCCGAGAACAGGTTCACTCGCCACGCGATCGTCCCGATTGGAATCAGCGTGAAAAGCTTCGCCAGCATCGTGTACAGCGGGTAGCCCGGCGGGTGTGCGACACCGAGCGTGAAGGCGACCGTGATCAGCTCGCCGCTGTCTCCTCCGGCCACGGTTGGCGCCAGCGTGCGCACGTAGAGTCCAAAGACAACGACGCTGAGCGCAGCGGCGGTGAGCCGACGGGTTGAATTGTTCGGGGCGGGGAGAAAAGCAGCCGGTGTTTTTGGGGTCGATCGAACCGCTCCGGGCTTTGCGGTCGATCGCTGTCGTTTCCTGGCGGCCACTTATTACTCCGAGGGGCTTCGCCCCTCGGACTCCCCCTCACGCTCTCTCGCGAGCCGCTTCGCCGGCTCGCTCCGTTCGCGTGGCTCGCTTCGCTGCGCTCGCTCGCGTCGTTTCTCGCAGAGCCTTGCCACGTTCGGACTCGGTTGAAGCCAGTTCAATCCTTCGCGATTATAGCGACGACCGAGTTGGATAAGATCGTGCGCTCATGCCTCGCAGACGTAAGCCTTCGTTGACGGCGCGCCGCCCCTCCGCATTAGCTCCTCGAGTCTTGTCCGGGAAGGTCGGATGGCTGCTGGGCTCGGTCTTTGTGGCGGTCAACCTTGTGTTGTCCGCGTACTTCCTCGACGCCGTTCCCAGCCCGAATCCGACGTCGCGCGCGCTGCCGGTGCTGACGCTCTACGAGGAAGGTCACTACGCCATCGACACGTACGAGAAGTCGACGATGGACAAGAGTTTCGTCAACGGCCACTACTACTCCGACAAGGCACCGCTGACGACATGGATCGTGCTGCCTTTCTATGGCGTGCTGAAGTGGCTTCACGTCGCGGAACCAGCCAGCGGAAAACCTCGCTGGTTACCTGCGACACTGCTGGGTGACTTTCTGTGCGGGAGCGTACCGTTCGTCCTGCTCCTATGGTTCATGCTGCGCAAGCTGGTTCGAGATGTCACCCCTGCGGACGCCGTACTCATGTGCATGTTGCCGCTGTACGGGTCGTTCGTGTTCGCATACGCGGGCGTCTTCATGAGCCACGTGCTCGCTGGTGTCTTGCTCTGTGCGTCCTACATCCTTTTGATCAAGCAGCGACTCCCGGCGCTGTGCGGATGTCTGCTCGGGCTGGCCGTGGTGGCCGAGTTTCCGACGGCGCTTGCGGTCCCAATCTGGGTGTGGGCGATTGCACGCCGTAATCGGCGTGAATTGGCTCCATTCGTGCTGGGTGGCTTACCCTGCGCGGTGGCATTGCTGTCTTACCACCATGCGATCACCGGAACGTTCACGAAGATGCCGTACGACTTCATTGCCGACAGCACTTTTTCCGAGATGCGATCCGGCTACGGCATCAACCTGCCGCAGCCCGAGGCGATCTGGGGCCTGCTGTTTTCGACCTATCGCGGCATGTTCTTCTACGCGCCGGCACTGACCATCGTCGCGTTCGCGTATTTCCTGACCAAAGGTCCCCGTATTTTTCGCGAGGCATTCTCAACGCCTCTAGGCATTCTGAGCCTGTGTTACCTCCTGCTGATCTCGTCGTACTTCATGTGGTGGGGCGGATGGGCGTACGGTCCTCGTCACCTGATCCCGGTGGTGATGCTTCTCTTCTACGAGGGAATTCCCGCGCTTGCCCGAACAGGGCGATTTCGAGGATGGCTCTACACGGCGTCCGTCGCCGGCATCGGCATGGTGTGGCTCGCGAAGTCGACGGCACTCTACATCATGCCCGAGCAGTTCTCGAACCCGGTCTTCGACATCGCGCTGCCGGCGTTTCTCAACCGCCAACTCCGTCACGACGCGATCCCGTCGCAGATGTTTGGCATGGATCCACTGATCGCGGCGTGGATGTGGATCGGCCTGCTTGTGGTGGGTGTGGTCGGGTTACGGCTGCTCGCGGGGCGGGAGGGAGCGACCTAGAGGGAGAGCGAAGGAGAGGACGATGGGAACGGAGAAGATTCACAACGAAGAAACGAAGCGAACAAAGACGAACGAAGAAGAAACCAAAAACCTGAGTACTTTATCTTCTTCGTGTCGTCTTCGTTTTCTTCGTTCCTTCGTTGTGAACCTTCTCCGTTCTCTCCGAGGCTTCTACTTCGTCTTCGCCACTCCCAACCCGGCTCGCAACGCATCCAGCAATGTCCCGTCGTCGTTCGACAACTCCCAGAACATCGCACCGGCAAGACCCTGTTCGACGACGTAGGATCCCTTGATGCGCATCGACTGCGCATCCTCGTAGGTGATCCATTCCTTCGTCTCGGCGTTGTACAGCCACGGCACCTTGGCCACGTCGTCCCAGCGCCGCACGAAGCCGGCCGACTGCAATTGATTGGTCGCGATGGCCCGGTAGCCGCCAACCTGCATTGTGCCGCTGCCCTCGATCCATCCCTTCTCCGATTCGATCCCGCGCCAGCCGCGCCCGTAGAACGGTACACCGACGACGAGCTTCGTCCGGGGTACGCCCTTCGCGAGAATTGCCTGGACGGCGGCGTCGGTGTTCGAACGCGGGGTCGTCGGATCGTCATGGTTGTAGAGTGCGGAGTTGAAGCCGGCGCGTCGTCCCCCCGAGTGAAAGTCGTAGGTCATGACGTTGACCCAGTCGAGCGATGTCGACATGTCCGCATACTCGAGCGGGTCGATCGCACGTGCGCCGGCGCCGACGGCAACGGTGAGGAACTTGCCGGATCCGATGGCGCCACGAAGCGCCGCCAACAACAGCACGTAATTGTGCGCGTCGCGCGGCTGTCCTGGCTGCAGGCCGCCGGCAACGGGATGCTCCCAGTCGATATCGATGCCATCGAACTGAGGATAGCTTTTCAGAAAATCCGCACATGAGCGCGCGAAGGTCTGGCGATTCTCTTCGGTTGCCGCCATCTCGTAGAACGGACCCGAATCGGTCCAGCCGCCCACCGACAGGATGAACTTCAGCTGCGGATGCTTTTCTTTGACCAGCGAGATCTGATGAAAGAGGCCATGCGGACACTGAGGCTCGGTGCAGTCGCCGGGATAGACACGGTCGAGCGCGATGGCTCGATTGAACGTCAGCGTGTTGTTCGCATCGATCTTGCCGAACGCGTAGTTCACGTGCGTCAGCTTGTCGGCCGGGATGTCGGCGAGCGGGTAGCGTTCAGCGGTCCAGTCGGCGTAGTAACCGACGACTTTGTAGGCGGAGGGAGCTGTCTGCGTCGTCCCGGTTTGAAGCAGGGAAACGAGTGTCGCCAACATGAGCGGTATCGTCATCTTCATGTCTCACGGCGCGCGATAGCCGAGCGCCTGGGCCTGCCGGAACTCCGTTGTCGCCTCGTCTCGACGACCCAGCTGCTGCAATGCCAGGCCGTGATTGTAACGGTAGAGGCCGTTGGTCGGCTCGCGCTTTACGGCTTCACCGAACGCGCGCTCCGCGTCGGACATCTTCCCGCCGCTGCCGAGGACTGTGCCCAGAGAATTCCAGTACTGCGCCGGTCCGGAATCGAGAGCCAGCGCCCGCTGGATCGCCTGCGTCGCGTCTTCCCATCGCGCGAGATCGCGGTAGGTCTCACCGAGTTGCATCAGCCCGACGGCATCCTGCGGCGCAAGCGACACAAGCGTCCCGAATGCGTGCTCCGCTCCACGCGGATCCCGGAGGGCGATGCGGCTTTCGCCGAGGCCGCGCCAGGCGTCGACGCCAGCCGGAAACCTCTTCGTCGCTTTTTCGTACTCGACGGCCGCAGCACGCCATTGACGGTCGGCGGCCAGCGCCCGTGCGAGATAGAAGTGCAGTTCGTAGCTGTCGAGACCTCGCCGCGCGACCTCTCGCAGGTGTTGGACCGCCTCGGCGCTCCGTCCCGCGCGCATCGCCACGAGTGCCTGCTGCATCAGGCCGCTCAGCGCCTTGTATTCCTCCAGCGTGTCCTTCGGATCGGCTCCGGCGGATTTCTTATCGATCGATCCGCCAGGGCTGACGTACCCGAGTGCGCCAAGACGCTCGAGCGCGTCAGGCGACATGTCGGAGCGATCGACGGATCTGGGTGACGATTGCTCCTTCCGCAACTGACTCTCGAGCCCATTCCGCATCGCCCGGGCCCGGGCGTCTTGCAGTGCGGCAAGGTTGCGCAGCTCGCCAGGGTCAGCTTCGAGATCGTACAGCTCAGGCCGTGGCGCGAGGATGTATTTCCAGCGCCCGTCCCGTACTGATCGGAGATCGCTCCATCCGTAGTGAAGTCGCGGCACCAACGATTCGGCGAACGCTGGCTCGTCGGATAACGGATCACCTCGAAGTGCAGGTCCAAGACTTCGACCAGAAGCAGGCTGATTGGCGCTGACGCCGATCAGGTCAAGAATCGTCGGAAAGAGATCGATTGTCCGCGCAACGGTTCTGAGGCGAGTGCCTGGCGTCACTCCGGGCCCACGCAGGATGAGCGGCACGCGCAGGGTCGCTTCGTAGACGAAGTAGCCATGCACGTCCTCGCCGTGTTCACCGAGCGCCTCGCCGTGATCCGACGTGACAATCACGAGCGTGTTGTCCAGCCGTCCGGTTTCGCCAAGCGCGGTCACCACCCGTCCGACGAGCTCGTCGCAAAAGGCGACCTCACCGTCGTAAGGCCGGCCGGCGTAACGACTCGCATACGGCTCCGGCGGAGTGTAGGGTGCGTGGGGATCGTAGAGATGGATCCAGGCGAAGAACTTTGGCTTCGGTGGAGATCTCAGCCAGCCGATTGCTTCCGCCGTCACGGCGTCGCCGGTTCGCTGATCGGCCCCATTGGCGAAGCGATCGGAATAGACATCGAAGCCGCGTGCGAGGCCGGACTGGCGATCGAGGACAGTCGAGCCGATGAACGCCGCGGTCGCGAATCCTGCCTGCTGAAAGATGCTCGCAAGGAGTGGGACATTGGCATTCAGCGGCGCCGAGAGGTTGTCGCGAATGCCGTGCTCCGAAGGGTAGCGTCCGGTAAAGAGCGAGACATGTGAGGGGCGTGTGAGCGGAACCGGCGCGTCAGACTGCGGTGCCCAGGCTCCCTCGCGCGCCAGGCGGTCCATGGTGCGTGTCTCGACGTTCGCCGCGCCGTAAACACCGATCCGGTCGGCCCGAAGCGTGTCGATGGTGATGATGAGAACGTTGGTGGCGACATGAGGGAGCGGCGCCGGAGCGGGCCGCTGGCTGCAGCCGCAGACCAGCGTCAGAGCCGCCGGGAAAACTCGTGCCCATCTGGCAATTGAGGGCCTCGGGGTCATGAAATGGTTCTATTGCCTCTGCTGTCAGGAATCCGGTATCGTCGCTCGCAGAAACGTCGGCAAAAGGTGCTGAATCGTGTTGTCCGGCCTAAATTTGCAGTCTATTTCCTAGGATATCCCGTGATCGAGGCAGAAAAGGTGGCTGGCACCTTTTCCGCGAAAGTGCCAGCCACCTTTTCAAGGATACGAGGCTTCCGCATGCATCAAGACCCATCAATCCTGACCAGACGTGACTTTACGCGGCTGACGCTCGCGGGCGTGCCGGCGTCACTGCTCTTCTCGCGGCTGTCGCTGTCAGCCGCACAGAAGATCGACTCGCGCATCAAAGGCGTGCAGATCGGCGCCATCACTTACAGCTTCCGCTCGATCACCGACGCCGAAGAGATCATCAAGGCCTACGTCGACATCGGCCTCGGTGAAATGGAGCTGATGTCGAACCATGCCGAGCAGCTCGCCGGTGCGCCGCGCGCGGGCCGCGGCGGCGGACGACGAGCTGCGCCGTTGACGCCGGAGCAGCAGGCTGAACGCGACGCAGCGATCAAGGCGTTCGGCGATTGGCGCCAGGCGGCGACGGAGGCGACCTTCAAGCCCGTGCGCAAGAAGATCGAGGATGCTGGGATCGACCTGAAGGTCCTCTGCTACAACATGAACGTCAAAACGACGCCGGATGATGAAATCGAGTATGCGTTCCTGATGGCGAAAGCCCTCGGCGTCAGCGCGATCTCGACGTCGACGCAGGTGAGCATGGCGAAGCGGCTCGCGCCCTTTGCGGAAAAGCACAAGATGCGCGTCGGCTTCCACGGGCACGCGAACACGACTAATCCCGATGAGGTCGCGACGCCGGAGAGTTTCGAAGCGGTCATGGCCGCGTCGACATATCTCGGCGCCAATCTCGACGTCGGCCACTACACCGAAGCGGGCTACGATCCGATCCCGTTCCTGCAAAAGCACCACGACCGGATCACCAATCTTCATCTCAAAGACATGAAGAAGGCGGCCAATGGCGGCGGCTACACAGCGTTCGGCCAGGGGGACGCGCCGCTCAAGGACGTGTTGAAGCTCGTGCAGAAAAACAAGTGGGATATCCCCGTGAACATCGAGTTCGAGTATCCGGGGGATCCGAAGGTCGAAGTTCCCAAGTGCCTGGCGTATGTGAAAGAGGCGCTCGCCTGAGCACGACGTTATGAATCGCGACCTGAGTAAGCGGTGCAGGCCGCAAATACGTATTGCCGATTGCGGACTGCCGATTGCGGATTTGTTGATTGCGGATCGGCGATCGAGATTGCCGATCGCTGATTGAAGTTATTGATTGCCCTTCGACTCGCCTGATTGAGGAGCGCAGGGCAGCCTGATTGCTGATTGAGAGACTTCCCATGCACGAAACAGGCAGAAACGGTGTCGATCGACGTGAATTCTTCAAGACGGCGGGCGCGGGCCTGACGGCCGCGACCATCATGATGACGCCGCGCGAGGCGGCGCTGGCGCAGACGCAGGCCGAGAAGAACCGGCTGGATCGGATTGCCGCGTGTTCGTATCCGATTCGCTACATCTTCAAGAATCGCGCAGGCGGAGGCCGTGGCGCGGGTGGCGGTGCGGGACGCGGCGCTGGCGCTGGTGCAGGTCAGCCCGCTGCCGGACCGGATCAACCGCCTGCTCGTGGCGGCCAGCCTGGGGCGAGCCCAGCACAGCCGACCTCTCCCGCGGCTCAGCAGCTGCCGCCGCGGTCGCCCGTTAACGGCGGCTGGACGACGGCCCAGATGAAAGAGAAGTACGGCGAGATCACGATGCTGGACTTCCCGCAGTTCACCAAGGACACGTTCCCCGGCGTGACCCACATGGACATCTTCTCGGGCCTGTTCGGGGACGTCACGGACGATTCGATGTTTGCCGGCCGGACGTTCGATCCGATGACCCCCTCCGGAAGAAAGTGGCTCGACCAGCTCGCCAACAAGCTCGTGACCACCGGCACCAAGGTGCAGCACATCTCGAACAACGCGCCGTCGAATCTTGCTGGACCAGACGAGGACGCGCGGAAGGCTGGTGTCGCAATCGCCAAGCGATGGCTCGAAGGATGTGCCGTGCTGGGCGTCAAGTCGATGCGCATGAACTCGCCGCAGGCGCTGGGTCCGAGCATCAGGCCGAACGCGATTCCGCGATCGAACGACGGCTATCCGCGCAATCTCGATATCGTGCCGCTGCTGAATGCGGCGATCGAGTCCTACAAGGAGATGGCGGACTTCGGCGGTAATCTTGGCATCAAGGTCACCTTCGAGAATCACTGGGGCCTGGCCGCCGATCCGATGAACATCCGCATCATGATCGACGCCGTCAATCACCCCTACTGCGAAGCCTCGCCGGACTTCTGCAACTGGGAGCACGAGTACATGCTCTTCAACGGCCTCAAGGCGCTGGCGCCGTACTCGCACACCAACGTCCACGCGAAATACTGGGATCGCTGGGGCGACAAGAACGATGTCCAGCGGTCAACGCGCGTCATGCTGGCCGGCGGCTTCAAGGGCACCTTCGCGCTCGAGTACGAAGAAGGTCCGCTGAATGGCGTCGAAGGGGCGAAGTACCTCTACAAGGAAGTGCTGACGGCGCTGACGACGCCCACGCCGGTCGAATAAGGGATTGCTGCTTGTTGATTGCTGATTGTTGATTGCTGATTTCGGATCATCCGCAATCAGCAATCGACAATCAGCAATTCACCGGCTTTCCCTCTCTCGCCGACTGATACGCGGCCATCGCCGCGCGAAACGCGCTCCGTGCCTCGTGAACGGTCACATCCGGCGGGCACTTCTTGTCCAGGCACGTGACCAGGTGGTCGAGCGCGAGCGGGAACGTGCCCGAAAAGGCCTGCTCCGGCTGGCGCTGGAACACCCAATCCGCCGCACCTGCCGCGAGTATCGCGCGGCCTGGCGATCGGAACCACTGATCGATGATCTCTCCACGTGTGCCGATCAGTTCGAGGCGAACAACCGCGTTCTGCTTCGGCGACGGCGCCGTTTTCTTCGGAGCGTTGATCGTCCAGGACGCCTCGAGCGTCGCCACGACGCCGTTCGCGCACGTGAACGTCGCCATGCCCCAGTCCTCGACCCCGATGTCCTTGTGCACGAGGTTCGCGACCTTTGCCTCGGCCTGCACGATCCGGCTGCCGGCCATCCATTCGAACAGCTCGATCCAGTAGATACCTTCGTCAATCAGCGCTCCGCCTGGTACGTGCCGCGGATCCGCGAACCAGCCCGCCTGGCCCGACCCCGGACCGTCCTCGGCAATCGACCACCGCGACGTCTGATGGATGACGATCACGTCGCCGATCTCTCCGGCGTCGACCCTCGCCTTCAGGTCGGCCGTGCGAAGGCGGGTCAGCCCGGAATAGGGCACGCATGTGACGCCGGCAGCTTCGACTGCCGCGACGATGCGATCGGCTTCGTCGAGGGTCATCGCCATGGGCTTCCCGAGCAGGATATGCTTGCCGGCCTTTGCCGCCGCAATCGCGAGTTCAGCGAGGGACGAAACCGGCGCCGCGAGGTGGACGATATCGATGTCCTCGCGCGCGAGCAGATCGTGGTAGTTCTCGTACCCGTGGATGCCAAACGTCCTCGCGAACGCGTCGACCTGCTCACGGTTGGGCCAGGCGGCGGCGATCAGCTCGGCGCGGGGATACTCCGGTAGTGAGCGCCCCAGGTTGTAGGCGGAATACCAGTGACCGAGGCCGAGAACCGCGACGCGATATTTTCGACTCATGAATGCTCCGGGAATGAGTTCCAGTTGCCAGGTGTCAGTCAGTTTCCAGTTTCCAGTTGCCAGTTCCCAGTTCCCAGTCAGTTTTCGATCGTCAGTTTGCAATGCTGGTTCCGTGCTCGATCACCCTGGAAACCTGCAAACTGGGAACTGGGAACTGGGAACTGATAAAATCTCCGTTTTCGAGGACTCCAGATGAATCGAATCCAGCACATCGTTGGCATCGTCGCTGCCCTGATCTGCACCGCCACGCTTGTCGCGGCTCCTCAGTCGCCGAAGAAACCGCCCAAGGGATTCACCAGTTTATTCAATGGGAAGGATCTCAGCGGGTGGCGTGGCCGGCAGCCAAACTATAACCCGGTTGAAGAAGCGAAGCTCACCCCGGACGACCACAAGGCGAAGCAGACGGAGTGGAACACGGCGCGCGATGCGCATTGGAAGGTCGATACCGCCAAGCAGGAGATCGTCTCCGACGGGCAGAGCCCGCATCTCGCGACCGGCAAGGACTACGGCGATTTCGAGTTCTATGTCGATTGGTTGATGGTCAATCACAACGGCGACTCGGGCATCTATCTGCGCGGGTATCCGCAGGTGCAGGTCTGGGATCCCGACAATCCTCGCGAGGTCAAGAACGGCGCGCCGAAGGGATCGGGCGCATTGTGGAACAACAACGACGACAACCCAGGGAAATGGCCGCTCGTCAAGGCCGACAACCCGGTCGGCGAGTGGAATACGTTTCATATCAAGATGGTCGGTCCGCGGGTGTGGGTCTGGTTGAACGACAAGCTCACGGTCGATGGCCAGGTGCTCGACAATTTCTTCGAGCGAACGCAGCCGGTGGTGGCACGTGGTCCCATCGAGCTCCAGACGCACGGCTCCGAGATCCGGTTCCGCAACATCTTCATCCGCGAGATCCCCGAAGCCGAAGCGAAGAAGACGCTTGCGGCATTTTCAAAATGATGAACTCGAAACTTCGGGTCATCGGAATTGTTCTTGTCGGTGCTGTAGCCACCATCTACGGCCAGAACTCGCCAGCAAACCGCCAATGGCCGGCGGAGGTTCAGAACGTCAGCGACGACTCGCCGGCGCTTTCGCCAGAGGAGGCGCTCAAGACGTTCTACATGCCGCCCGGCTATCATCTCGAGCTCGTTGCCAGCGAACCGCTCATCCAGGATCCCATCGTCATGGATTGGGATGTCCAGGGACGGATCTGGGCTGTCGAGATGCCGGGGTTCGTCCCGAATCTTCAAGCGCCAGAGCCGAACATGGAGCCGATCGGCAAGGTCGTGGTGCTGGAAGACACGAACCACGACGGCCGCATGGATAAGCGCACGGTGTTTGCCGATGGCCTCATCCTCGCGCGGGCGTTGAAGGTACTCGATGCAGGTGTGCTCGTCGGCGAGCCGCCCAACGTCTGGCTGATGAAGGACACGAACGGCGATCTGAAGATGGACAAGAAGGAGCTGGTGACGGATCAGTACGGCCGTCGCGAGGCGCGCGTCGAGCAGAACGCGAACAGCTTCTTCTGGGGGCTCGACAACTGGATGTACACCGCCAATGGCGACGTGATGCTCCGGTTCAAGGATGGCAAGTTCGAGGTTAGAAAAACGTTGTCCCGCGGCGAGTGGGGCGTGACGCAGGACGACGCCGGTCGAATTTATCGGAACACCAACGAGTCAATCCTTCACGTCGATCTCGTTCCAACGCAGTACTACATGCGTAATCCGAATCTGTTGCGGACTCGCGGCAGCTACGAGCGCATGGCGGATGAGGCGAACGAGGCGAACGTGGTCTGGCCGGTGCGCAAGAATCTAGGTACCAATCGCGCGTATCAGCTCGGCATTGACCGGGAAGACGGCACGCTCTGGCACTACACCTCCGTCTGCGCTCCGATGATCTATCGCGGCGATCGACTGCCGTCCGATCTCTATGGCAACGCCTTTGCGGCGGAGCCGGCCGCGAATCTCGTCGGCCGCGTGATCATCGACGATACCGGGGCAGGCTTGCGCGTGCGCCGCGCCTACGAACGAGGTGAGTTCCTGGCGTCAACCGACGAGCGCTTCCGGCCGGTGTGGCTCTCGAACGCTCCCGACGGCACGCTCTACATCGTCGACATGTACCGCGGCGTCATCCAGCAGCGCGCCGACATCACCGAGTACCTGCGCGATCACATCACCAAGCACAAGCTCGAGACGCCAACCGCCTACGGTCGCATCTATCGCGTGGTCCACGAGACCACCAAGCGCGATACGACAACCGGTGCCGGCGCCAAGCTGACGACGACGCAACTGGTCGATCTTCTGTCGCATCCGAACGGATGGTGGCGCGAGACGGCACAACGATTGTTGATCGAGCGCGGCGACAGGACGGCGACGCCGGCGCTCGCAAAGCTGGCAGCGTCAGCGAAGGACCCGCGCACGCGGCTCCACGCACTGTGGACGCTCGACGGTCTCGACGCGCTCCAGCCGGACGGGGTCATCACGGCCATGGATGATTCGTCGCGTGACGTGCGGATGTCAGCACTCCGCATGTCCGAGCGATGGCTGAGCGATCCCAAGAGTCCGGTGCAGGCCGCGGTGCTCAAGCATCTGGACGATTCCGACTGGAGCGTGAGGTTGCAGCTCGCGGCATCGCTCGGCGCGTTGCCGCAGGGTCCGCGTGAGCGGGCGCTGGCTTCGGTGCTGGCCGCTCGTGGCGACGATCCGGTCACGCTCGACACGGCGATGAGTGGGGTGCGCGGTAGCGAGAGCGTGCTCCTTGACGACCTCATTCAGGCGACCGATCAAACGACGCAGCGTGAAACGGCGATCACGATGATCTCGGCGACGATCGTCCGGACCGGCCAGGACGACGGCATTCAGAAGATCCTCGCGGCCAGCGCTGATTCGAATCGACCGCTGTGGCAACGGTCGGCGTTGCTTCGCGGCGCCGAGGTCGCGTTGCTCGGAGCCGTGATGCCGGGCACTCAAGCTCGACGAGGCGGCCCGGCGCTGCCGGCCCCGCCATGCCCGACCTGTCCTGGCGCGCGCGGTGGACCTGGCGGCTCGTACGCGTTCCCGCAGGTTCCGGCTGCGCCGCCGGTCGCTCGCCGTCCAACGCGGTTGAGCAAAGAGCCGCAGGCGTTTTCTGCCCTGGCGGCGACGACGACCGATCTCGGGCCACGCGCGTCCGCTGTGCTGGCGCGCATCGAGTGGCCCGGAAAGCCCGGTGCGTCCGCGCCAATTCCGCCGCTGACGCCGGACGAGCAGCAGCGCTTCAATGCCGGACAGGAGGTCTATCGCAATATCTGTCAGGCCTGTCATCAGCCGGATGGACGCGGACAAGAGAAGGTCGCGCCCAGTCTCGTCGGGTCGCCGCTTGCGCTCGCGTCACCGGACATTCCCGCGCGAATTCTGATGAACGGAAAGGAAGGCCCCGTCGGCCTGATGCCGCCGGTCGGGTCCACCCTGACCGACGAACAGATCGCTGGCGTTCTCACGTATATCCGCCGCGAATGGGGCCAGGATGGGACGCCCGTCGATGTCGCAACGGTCAAGCAGGTTCGAGGGATGACAGCCGATCGGACGCGTCCGTGGAAGCACGATGAGCTGATGGCGCTCGTCAATGCCGGCCGTGGAGGGAAGTAGCCCGGCGCCGATTCGATCGGTTCCACGCCGACCTCTTCGAGTGAAAGGCGTTCGACAACCACTGAGCCTCGGCCTCGCGATCGTCGCCTTTTTGGCCGCGACGATCGCGCGTGCCCCCATCCTCCCTGCGGCCGCCCGGACGATTCCGATTTCTTATGCCGATGCGCGCGCGGCCGTCGTCGCGCGCGCGGAAGCACTGCCGCCCTCGTTCAAGGGCAAGACTGGCGCCGAAATCGAGGCGGCGTGGCCGGCGTGGGTCACCGAGCACAATACCGAAATCCGCGCACGGCTCGAACGCGGCGACGAGGACTCGCTCGTCAACTTCTGGCTCTACGGCACATCGTTCACTCGCTTGCCGCGCGCGACCGATCAAGATTTGGTGAAGCTCGGAGACAAGCAGAAGGCGGCGGACCTGCTCGGCGCACGCCTTGACGATCTCGTCGCCGCGATCGCCAGGCCGGGAACGAATGAACGTCTTCGCTTTGTGCGTCAGGTGATCGAGCGTCACGGTATCGACCCCGACACATCCGCCGGACACGACCAGGCGCGCGCCTATTTGATCGCCGTCCGCTCGCGAGTGGTTGGGGACAACGATCGCTATCGCCGCGTCTCACAGTCGGCGGCGCAGATCAGCGATCCTGCCAAGAGGCTGAGCGCCTACTCGACGCTGTTCCGCGATCGCGGGTTGTCGTCGGACACATCCCTCAGGCCCGGGTTCGCCATCGAGACGACGATGGCTGCGATGAAGACGAGCGGCAGGCTGGCTCAGGTCCGCCGCGTTGCGATCGTTGGTCCTGGGCTTGATTTTTCGGACAAGGCGGAAGGCTACGATTTCTACCCCCAGCAGACCGTTCAGCCATTTGGCGTCATTGATTCGCTGATCCGGCTCGGGTTCTCACGTGCCGGCGAACTGAGTCTCACCACTTTCGATCTCAGTCCGCGCGTGAATCAGCATCTCGAGACGGCTCGTCAGCGGGCGGCGAAGGGCGGATCGTACGTCGTGCAGCTTCCTCTCGACATGAAAGATCCCGCGCACGACTGGCAGCCTGATCTGATCAGCTACTGGCGCAAGTTCGGAAGCGAGATCGGCGTCATCGCGCCAGTTCTTCGACCGCCACGCGGCGCTGAAGGTGTCCAGGTACGCGCCGTGAGAGTGCGCCCGTCAGTCGTCTCGGCAATCCAGGTTCGCGATGTGAACATCGTCCTCGAACGGAGTGACGACGCGCCGTTCGATCTGATCGTCGCGACCAATGTGCTGGTCTACTACGACCCGTTCGAGCAGGCGCTCGCGTTGACGAACATCGCGAAGATGTTGCGGCCCGGAGGGTTCCTGCTGACCAATTATGCGGTGTCACCGCTTTCACCGATGGAGCCCGAGGCCAGCCTGATGACGCCGGTGTTCTGGGATCGTCAGAGCAATGGCGACACGTTGTTCTGGTATCAGCGGCGCTGACTCTATTTGGACGCCGGCGGCGACACATGGGCCGCGACATCGCGCGCAGCTTTCGTCTCGACGCCGGGCTTGCCGAGAAAGCCGAGATCGCGGAACCAGTCGATGAACCGCAACTGCCAGGTTCCGAAGGGTGTATCGCCGCGATCCTTCAGGCCGTTTCCGTGGACGCCGTTGCCGTAGATGTGCATCTCGATGTTGGGAATCCGTGCCTTGAGCATCGCGGCGAAATACTGGTCCGCCCAGTTCGCATGCACGGCGTCGTCGGTGCCTGCGCACGTAATGAATGCGGGCGGTGTGTTCAGCGGAATTGCGGTGTTGGCATCGCGCGCAAATGGCGTCGGCCCGGGATAGACGAGGCCGACGAAATCAGGGCGTGAGCTGACGCCGGCCAACGGATCGCCGGCGGTGTTGTTCGTCTTGTCGAACGCATCGAATGAGAGAGCAGCCGGTGCGGCAAGCTCGGCGCCGGCAGAGAAGCCGACGATGCCGATCTTGTTGGGGTCGAGGTTCCACTCCCGCGCGTGGGCGCGGACCATGCGGATCGCCTGCTGCGCGTCGTAGACCTCGTCGGTCTGCGGATTGTACCCGTCGCGCCGCAACCGGTTGCGCAAGATGATCGTGTTGACGCCGTAGTTGTAGAAGAACGGGACGAAGTCAGCGCCTTCCGAGCCGACGTTGAGCGTGTTGTGCCCGCCGCCCGGCGCGAGAATGACTGCCGTGCCGGTATTGATGCCGGGGTCGACGACGTGCACTTCGATTGACGGATTGTGAATATTGACGATGCTCTGAATGCGTCCCGGGACCGAGCGCTGCATGTTGTTCTGTTCCGGCTCGCCGACGCGGTCAGCGTGAAGGAATGGAGAGCCGGGCGAAAACAGCGGCAGGATCTGCCCGCCTGGCAAGATCGGCGGCGGGATGAACGGCGTCGTTTGCGGCGGCGCAGCGTTCTGGGCGGCGAGCGCGGCGCCCAGAGCCAGCCAGAGAAAAATTGCGCGGGTCAGCGAAGTCATCGGCCGAGATTATACGGGTGGCAGAAACTGCCAAGGGGTCTGACCCTAGTCTGACCCCGGTCTGACCCCGGTCTGACCCCGGTCTGACCCGGTACGATTCACAGCCTGACACCGCTTTTGGGCATAATGCTCTGGCTTGCGGAAGATTTTTGCCTCAGAACAGGCCGGGCTGGTCCTGGTCATCGCGACTCTTGGCATTCTCCTGACCGCGTTCGCCGGATCCCACCTGGATCGATTGACCGGGGCCGAGGTCAACAACTTCTTCAATTCCTACACGCTGATCCAGACGGCAACCGACGCCAGCTTCTTTGCCGTCATGGCGGTCGGGGCCACGATCGTCATCATCTCGGGCGGCATCGATCTCTCCGTCGGGTCGATCTACGCGCTCGCGGGGGTGACCGCCGCGCTCGCGTTGCGTGCGGTCGGCCCGATGGGATCGTTGTCGACGTTCGTTCTCGGCCTCGGCGTCTCGCTCGCCATCGGGATCGCCTGCGGCGCGCTGAACGGATTGATGGTGGTCGGCCTCCGCGTGCACCCCTTCATCATCACGCTGGGGACGATGTGGATCTTGCGAGGGGTCGCGTTCGTCTCGAGCCACGCGGAGAGCATTCTGCTGCCATCGGTCCTCACTCGTGTCGCGAAGGCGCCGCTCGGCCTTGGCGCGTCGCTCTATCCGGTCCCGATGCTGACGATGATCGCGGTGACCGCAATCGGCGCGGTGTATTTGACGCGGACGGTGATGGGCCGACACGTGTTCGCCATCGGCGGCAATGCCGAAGCCAGCCGCTTCTCCGGCCTGCGGCTCGGCCGTATCCAGGTTGGCGTGTTCATCGTCTCCGGCTTGACCGCCGGCCTCGCGGCGTTCATGGGCGCCAGTTTCTACGGGTCGGCCTCGTGCGTCGACGCGACCGGGTACGAGCTGTACGTGATCGCGTCGGCGGTCGTCGGCGGCGCGAGCCTCGCGGGCGGCAAGGGCAGCGCGATCAACGCGACGCTTGGCGCGTTGCTGATCGTCCTGATCCGGCAATCCATCCGCACGCTGCACTTCGATCAGAATTACGAGTGGATCATCATCGGGTGTGCGACGATTGTCGCCGTCGTGCTGGACCGCACGAGCGCAAGCTTCACGGCGCGAAGACTTGCGCGCGCTGCAAAATAGCTGACCGAGACAACGGACAGGCAAGCGCACTGATAAAAGCTGACAGGACAGGACACTTATGGTGATGAAACTAACAACGAGATTAGCGGCAGTCGTCCTCACGATGGCGCTCGCCGCGTGCAGTGGAGGAGAGAAACCGGCGACCACGGGAAGCGCGCCGGCAGCGGGGGCGGCACCGGCTGGCGGCCGCGGACTGAAGATCGCGATGATCGCCAAGAGCTCGACCAATCCCGTGTTCCTCTCCGCGCGAACCGGTGCGGAAGCGGCGGCGAAAGAGCTCTCTCAGAAGCTGAGCACCCCGATCGAGATCGCGTGGCTGACGCCGCCGGGTGAGGACGGCCAGGTGCAGGCGCAGCGCATCGCGCAGGCGGTCAACGAGGGGGCCAACGCGGTGCTGATTTCGTGCTCCGATGCCGGGAAGGTCACCGGCGCCATTAACGACGCCGTCAGTCGCGGGGTGCCGGTGATGACGTTCGACAGCGACGCGCCGCAGTCGAATCGCTTTGCGTTCTATGGCGTGGACGATATCAAGACCGGTGAAGCGGTGATGAAGGAGCTGGCGCCGCTGATGAATGGCAAGGGCAAAGTCGCCATCCTCGCCGGCAATCAAAACGCGCCGAATCTCCGTAACCGCGTCGCCGGCGTCAAGCAGGAAGCCGCGAAGTATCCGGGTATCTCGATCGTCGACACGTTCTACCACATCGAGACCGCCCAGGACGCCGCCGCCGAGGTCATTCGCGTCCAGAACGCGTATCCCGAAGTCACCGGCTGGGCGATGATCGGCGGATGGCCGCTCTTCACCCAGACACTGCTGACCGATCTCGATCCCAAGAAAGTGAAGATCGTCGCCGTCGATGCCCTGCCCGCCGAGCTCGCCTACGTCGACAAGGGGCTCGCACCGGTGCTGCTCGCCCAGCCGACCTACATGTGGGGCTACGTGTCGGTGCAGAAAATCGTCGACAAAGTCCTGTTGAAGCAGGATGTGCCGCAGATCATCCCGATGGATCTCGTGAAGGTCACGAAAGACAACCTCGGCACCTGGGCCCGTCAGCTCAAGACGTGGGGCTTCACCGACGTGCCCGACGCGTATCTGAAGATGCCATGACGGCGCCTGCCGTCAGCTTCGAGCGCATCGCCAAGCGCTTTCCTGGCGCGCGCGCTCTCGAGGATGTCAGCTTCGAGATTGCGCCAGGCTCGTGCCACGCGCTGTGCGGCGAGAACGGCGCAGGCAAGAGCACGCTTGGAAAGATTCTGGCCGGCATTCATTCGCCTGACGCCGGCCGCCTCGTTCTCTTCGGACAGCCAGTCGCGTTCTCCGGGCCCGAGCAGGCACTGGCCGCTGGCGTCGGCATGGTCCATCAGGAGCTTGCCTTCTGCGAGAACCTGTCGGTTGCCGAGAATCTCTGTCTTGGAGCGCTTCCAGCGGCGCGCGGATTCGTCGATCAGCGCGCGATGAGGCGGAAGGCCGAGTCGATGCTGGCCGCGATCGGTGCTCAGATCGACGTCCGCCGCCGGGTCGGCGAGCTGACGACGGGGCAGCAACAGATGCTGCAAATTGCGACCGCCGTCGGCACGGGTGCGCGCGTCATCGTCTTTGACGAGCCGACGAGCAGCCTGTCACAGCATGAAGCCGAAAAACTCTACGAGCTCATCGGCCGGCTCCGCGATCGAGGGGTGACGTCGATCTACGTCAGCCACCGCATGGAGGAGATTTTTCGGCTCTGTGACACTGTGACGATTCTTCGCGATGGCGCGCACGTGGCCACCCGGCCGATCGCGGAACTGACCCAGGCGTCCCTCGTGCAGATGATGATCGGCCGATCGCTCGAGGAGTATTTCCCATCGCACATCCACGCGCAGATTGGAGAAGAGCTGTTGCGCGTCGAGGGCCTGTCGAGCCCGGGCAAATTCGAGAATCTGAGCTTCACGCTGCGCGCCGGCGAGGTCCTTGGCTTTGCTGGTCTTGTTGGTGCCGGCCGATCTGAGATGGCCCAGGCGTTGTTCGGTCTTGACCGGGCGGCCACTGGCCGCGTGTACGTTCGCGGCCAAGCCTTGGATCTTGGCGGCCCGAGACACGCGATGCGTGCGGGACTGGGCTTGGTACCGGAGGATCGCAAACGTCAGGGACTCGTGCTCGTCATGAGCGCACTCGCGAACACGACGCTGCCGATCCTCGGGCGCCTTTCGCGCTGGTCGTTCATCCGACGATCGGCGGAGCGCGCGCTGGTCGGGACCTACTTCGAGCGTCTGCGGGTCCGTGCCGGCAGCGTCGATGTCGTCACCGCCGCCCTGTCAGGGGGCAACCAGCAGAAGTTGGTGCTGGCGAAGTGGCTCGCCGCAAAGTGCCAGGTTCTGATGCTGGACGAGCCCACCCGCGGCGTGGACGTTGGCGCCAAGGCGGAGATCCATCTGCTCATCGACGACCTCGCGTCGAAGGGCGCCGGGGTGATCCTGATCTCGAGTGAGCTGCCCGAGGTGCTGAACCTGTGCACGCGCGTGATCGTGTTGCGTGAGGGGCGAATCGCCGGTGAATTGCCGCGTGTCGCGGCGACTCAGGATGCGTTGATGCGGTTAATGGCGGGGGTGGTAGCTTAAGTCAGCTACCCGCTTTCAGCGGCCTGCTTCCAGCTCGGAGCCGCGAACCGCGAATTGCGAACCGCGAATCCGATCGACTACTTATTCACAATCTCCTCCAACACGCCGAACGCCGTATTCGCCGCCGGCACCCCGCAATAAATCGCCTGCTGCAGCACGACCTCTTTCAAGTCCTCGGCGGTAAACCCTCCCTCGCTCAATGCGGCCCGGGCGTGCATGCGGAACTCGTCGAAGCGTCCAAGCGCGACGAGCGTGCCGAGGACGAGGATGCGGCGCGTGCGTTGGTCGAGGCCGGGGCGCGTCCAGATCTCGCCCCAGCCGTAGCGTGTGATGAGATCTTGGAACTCCGCGGTCAATGCCGTGGTCCGCTCCGCGGCGCGATCGACGTGAGCGTCGCCCAGCACCTGGCGCCGGACCTTCATGCCGGCGTCGCGCCGTTCCTGGTCATCCATTCATGGACCTCGAGTGTGTGGCGATGAACGACGACACGAGGTCGTTATACGTCTGTGCCTGCTCGACGTTGGCGAGGTGGGCGGCGTTCAGTATTTCAACTCGAGCGCCATCGATCCGCGCACGCATATCCTCCGCATCCGACGGCGGCGTGACCGGATCCTCGCGACCGGCAATCACCAGCGTCGGTACGGCGACGGACTTGATCGCCTCACGCAAATCGGCATCTCGAATCGCGGCGCAGCAGCCGACATAGCCCTCGGCTGGAGTGGCCTCCAGCATGCGGTGATAGACAGAAACGACGTCCGCGTGAGCGGCGCGATAGCCAGCCGTGAACCAGCGTCCCATCGCCGCGTCAGCGAGCGACGCCACACCGTTCGCGTTGACGTCCGCGATTCGCTCGGTCCACATCGAGACCGATCCAATTCGTGCGGCCGTGCTCGACAGCGTCAACGAGCGGACACGTTCGGGGGCGTTCACGCCAAGCCACATCGCGGTCAAGCCGCCGAGCGACAAACCGCAGACGTGCGCCCGTTCGACGCCAACGGCGTCGAGGATCGCGATCGCATCCAACCCGAGCTGATCAATCGTGTATTCACCGCGAGGCGCGTCAGACCCACCGTGACCGCGGGTGTCGTAGCGGATGATCCGGAAGCTCGAGGACAGCGCCTCCACCTGCGGACGCCACAGCTCATGCGTCGTCCCCAGCGAGTTCGAAAAGAGCAGTGGTTCTCCGCGCGGATCTCCGTCGACGCGGTAGTTGAGACGACAGCCGGATTGCATGACCTGCGGCACGGGCTATTTTTTCCTTTGCGCTCGTCGGCCCAGAACGGCCGCGACGAACGCTTCCGTCGAGCCGAGATAGCCATCGGGCGACAACGCTTGCTCGATCGCGGATCGGTCGAGTATGGCCGACACCGCCGGATCGCTGGCCAGAACATCGGCGAACGATTCGCCGCCAACGGCACGTCGGGCGGCCCGCTTGATTGCGGCGTGCGCCTCGCGCTTCCCCATCTCCGGTGCCAAACGCATCGCGATCGACTCGGCCAGGATGAGGCCACCGGTCATGTTCACGTTCGCACGCATGCGATCGGGATCGACGACGAGCGCCTCGAGCGCGCCGGCGATTGCGTCAGCGGCTTGCCCCGCAGTCGACACGAGTGCGGGGAACGTGTCCCACTCAGCCTGCCAGCCGCCGAGACCGCGCTCATGCTCCTGCAACATCGTCGACAGCATCGTCGAGACAAGTCCAGGTGCTCGTGTGGCGGCGGCAATGGCGATGGTCGCGCGAACGGGATTCTGTTTGTGCGGCATCGTCGACGATCCACCGGCGCTGGTATCGGGCTCGTGGGCTTCGCCGATCTCTGTCTGCGCGAGCAACCCGAGATCGCGACCGATTTTGCCGGCTGCTCCGGTTGCCACGCCGAGCGCGCACGCGAGGATCGCAAATCGCTCTCGATGGGAATGCCACGGAATCGGCGGCACGGACAGGTCGAGGGCCTGACCGAGGCCGGCGGCGACCTCAGGGCCGCGATCGCCGAGCGCCGCGAGCGTGCCAGTTGCCCCGCCGAACTGAAGGACACAGGCGCCGGCAAGCGCTGATTCGAGATGATCGGCCGAACGATCGAGTGAATCGCACCAGCCAGCGGCTTTCAGGCCGAAGCTGACCGGTGTTGCCTGCTGAAGCCACGTGCGACCCACCATCGTGGTTTTCACGTGGCGTTCCGCGTGAACGGCAGCGGCATCGGCGGCACGGACGAGATCCGCGATCACGCGAGGGACAGCAGCCTGGAGCTGGAGGACAAAGGCCGTGTCGATGATGTCCTGGCTCGTGGCCCCCCAGTGAACGTATCGTGCGGCTTCCGCGTCGCTTGCCGAGACGCGCGCGGTGAGCTGACGAATCATCGGAATGGCAACGTTACCCTCGCGGTGCGCTTCCGATTCGATGAGCACCTCGTCCAGGGTCTCAACCCGCGCACACGCGCGGATGGACCTCGCCGCCGTCCGCGGAATAACGCCGATGGCGGCCTCCGCCTCAGCGAGCGCTGCCTCGACGTCGAGCATGGCCTGCAGGCGCGCACGAGGAGAGAAGGGCGCCTCAGACATCGAAGAAGACGGTCTCGCCGCGTCCCTGGAGGACGATGTCGAATCGATATCGATCGGGTTCGATTCGTTTGGCAATCAAGGTCGACCGCCGCTCGGGTGGGACGAGCGATAGAATCTCATCCTCGGCATTCGAGGGCTCGTCCCCGAAGTACAGCCTGGTCACCAATCGCGTCAGCACACCGCGCGCTAGGATGCCGACGGCAAGATGCGGCGCCTGGAGCTTCCCATCAGGGCCGGGGACGCGCCCGGGCACGATGGTCCTGAAGAAGAATTCTCCGCGCTCGTTAGTGGCCACTCGGCCGAACCCATCGAATGCCGGATCGAGCGGGCGATCTTGATGGTCGGCGGGATGACGGTACTTGCCCGCGGCGTTGGCCTGCCAGACTTCCACAAGCGCGTCCGATAATACCTCTCCGTTACCGTCGCGGACCGTGCCTTCGATGACGACGTGCCGCCCGGATGCTTCCGGTGTGGCGACGGTCTCGCCGTTCGGGATGACGAGACCGAAATCGAAGAATGGACCGAGCGTCTGAAATGGAGTGAAGTTCACGTCACTACTCCACCGGCGTCGCGTTCGCTCCGCGAAGGATGATATCGAACGTGTATCCCAGCGCCCACTCCGGCCGCGTCACCTTCAGATCGAATTGTGCGACGAGCCGCTGACGCGCTCCTTCATCGGGGATCGAATTCAGGATTGGATCGTAGGGCATCAACGGATCGCCGGGGAAATACATCTGCGTGATCAACCGGCTCAGGAAGCTCATACCGAACAAGGAGAAGTGAATGTGCGCAGGCCGCCAGGCGTTATCGTGGTTGAGCCAGGGATAGGCGCCGGGCTTGATCGTGGTGAACCGATACCGCCCCTCGTGGTCGGTGAGCGTTCGGCCGGCGCCGGAAAAGTTTGGATCGAGCGGGGCCGGATGCGAGTCCACGCGATGCGTGTATCGCCCCGCAGCGTTCGCCTGCCAGATCTCCACGAGCGTGTTCGGAACCGGCCGGTTGTCCTCGTCCAGTACGCGCCCCTGGACGATGATCCGTTCACCGAGCGGCTCGCTCTCGTGCTGAACCGTCAGGTCGTTGTCCGTGGCCTCGATCCGGCCATACGGGTAGGCTGGCCCGGTGATCTCGGAGAGCGTTTGCGGAATGATGATCAGCGGCTCTTTCGGATGACGAAAAGCAGTACTGCGATAGGCGGGCGAATCGTTCGGCGGGTGTGTGCCGGCCGGTGGACGACGGACTGTCACGCGGGCTCCTTTGCTTTGTGCGCGTTGTCGGTGGCGAGCCGCAGGTGCCGAAGGACGGTGAGTTCTTCTTCTGTCGGCGCCGCGGTCTCGCGAACCTCGCTGCCAAACCGAATTGGCCAGCCGGTGGCCGCCTTGACCTGATCGCGCGTCACATCAGGATGCATGCTGGTCACTGCCAGCTCGCGAGTGTCGCGATCCGGTTCCATCACACAGAGGTCGGTAATGACCTTGACCGGGCCGGCCGTCGTGATGCCCAGACGTTGTCGATGATCGCCGCCGTCGCCATGTCCGCGCGTGGTCAGAAAATCGAGTCGCTCCACGAACGCGCGTCGTGACTGCGGCATGACGATGAAGATCCGCTGGCAGTGCGCCGCCATTTCCGGTGCGCCGCCAGCGCCAGGCAGGCGCACGCCGGGCGATTCATACTGACCGACCACCGTGGTGTTGAGATTCGCGAACCGATCGATCTGGGCCGCTCCCAGGAAGCCCACGGTAATGCGTCCGCTCTGCAGCCAGTACCGGAAAAATTCCGGGACAGAGACCGTCGTCAGCGCGGTCGTGCACAGCTCGCCGTCGCCAATCGACAGCGGCAGGATCGTCGGCCTCGCGCCGATCGTGCCCGACTCGTAGATCAGCGTAATGCCCGGAGCATGCGTTCGACGCGCAAGATTGCAGGCGGCTGAAGGCAGACCAATGCCGACGAAGCAGACGTCGTTGCCGTCCACGCATCGTGACGCCGCCACCGTCATTAATTCGTCGGGCGAGTAGGTCACGTCAGGCCACCTGCGAGGCGCGCCGCGCGAAGGCTTCGGGACCGGATCGCATCACGTGCTCGTCGATCCACGATCGAAAGCTGTCGCGGTCGCGAGAGATCGCGTCCCAGGCGATGTAAAAGGCATTGTCCCTCTGGTAGTAGCCATAGGCGTAGGAGGGAAACGCGCCTCCCGGGACGACGGCGATCGCGCCGATAGCCCAGTGGGGCAGCACGCACGCGTTCCGAGAGATGCCATCGAATGTTTCGACGATTTCCTCGACTGTGACGATCGATCGAGCGGCACCGAGGACCGCTTCCTTTTGCACGCCCACGATCCCTTCGATCGTCACGTTGCCAGCGCGATCGGCGCGTTGCGCGTGGATGATGGCCACGTCCACTTTCATGGCCGGCACCGCTGTCAACGTCTCGCCGGTGAACGGGCAGACGATGGTCCGGTAGTTCGGATTGACGCGCGGCAGATCGCCGGGCGACCCGCGGAACGCGGCAAACGGGAGTCGCGCTGCCCCGGCGTCGTAGGCATTTGCCAGCGCCGCGTGGCTGTATTCTTCCAGCGCGAGCGGTTGAGGCCAGGCGTGCTCGATGGCATCACGCAGCCGGTGCAGCGAGCCGACGCCGGGGTTTCCGCCCCAGGAGAACACGAGCTTGGCCGCGCAGCCCGCGCCGATCAACTGGTCGTAAATCAAATCGGGCGTCATCCGCACCAGCGTCAGGTTGCGCCGCCGCTGGCGGATGACCTCGTGACCGGCCGCGAAAGGGATCAGGTGTGTGAAGCCTTCCATGGCGACCGTGTCGCCGTCGTGGACCGCGCCCGCAACGGCTTCTTGAAGGCTGCAGAAAACCGACATGCCTGGGGCAGCAGCATACTACGCGCGCCATTCGCCAGTTGCCGGGCACCTGCGTTGGCGCACGGCAAAGAGGTAAAATTCGTCATTGTGAAAATGATGTCTCGCGACGTTTCGGCGCCTCTCTCAACCAATCAGCACTTGCTTCGCTGGGTCCGGAAGATGGCCGACCTCGCGCGGCCGAAGGCCATTCACTGGGTCGACGGCTCGCAGGAAGAGTACGACCAGCTCTGCGATGAAATGGTCCGCAGCGGCACCCTTGTCCGGCTGAACCAGGACCTCTGGCCCGGCTGTTTCTACGCCAGATCCGATCCCAACGATGTCGCGCGCGTCGAATCGCGCACCTTCGTCTGCTCGTTGTCGAAAGACGACGCCGGCCCAACCAACAACTGGGTGAACCCGTTCGAGATGCGCACCAAGTTGCGACAAATGTTCGCCGGCGCCATGGCGGGACGCACGATGTACGTGCTGGCCTTCAGCATGGGGACCGTCGATTCGCCGATGTCGCGGATCGCTGTGCAGCTCACCGACTCGCCGTACGTCGTCGTCAGCATGCGAACAATGGCGAGGATGGGGTTGCCAGCGCTCCGCATCATCGACCGCAACGTGCAGCGCGTTGTCCCGTGTATGCACAGCGTTGGCGCGCCGCTCGCACCGGGGCAGGCAGACGTGCCCTGGCCCTGCAATCCCGAAAAGTACATCGTCCACTTTCCGGAGAATCGCGAAATCTGGTCGTTTGGATCCGGCTACGGCGGTAATGCGCTGCTCGGCAAGAAGTGCTTCGGCCTTCGCATCGCGTCGAACATCGCGCGCGACGAAGGCTGGATGGCTGAGCACATGCTGATCCTTGGCGTCGAGGATCCGCAGGGCGAGAAAACCTACATCTCGGCTGCATTCCCCAGCGCGTGCGGCAAGACGAACCTCGCGATGCTGGTTCCTCCCGACAGCCTGCGAGACTGGAAGGTGTCGATGGTTGGGGACGACATCGCATGGATCAAGCCGGATGCGAGCGGCCGGCTCCATGCGATCAATCCCGAGGCTGGCGTGTTCGGTGTCGCGCCGGGGACTTCGAAGAAAACCAACCCGAACGCGATGGCGATGGTGGCACGCAACACAATCTTTACCAACGTTGCGCTCACGGCCGAGGGCGGCGTGTGGTGGGAAGGAATGACCGAGCAGCCGCCGGCCGAGTGCCTCGACTGGCGCGGCGATCGGTGGACGCCAGAAATCGGACGCGCAGCTGGAAAACCGGCGGCGCACCCCAACGCACGGTTTACCGCGCCGGCCGGCCAGTGTCCGATCATCGATTCAGACTGGGAGTCGCCGGAGGGAGTGCCGATCAGCGCGATCATTTTTGGCGGTCGTCGAGCGCATACGCTCCCGCTCGTCTATCAATCGTTCAACTGGACATCGGGCGTTTACATCGGCGCGACGATGGGATCGGAAACGACCGCCGCCGCGACGGGCAGCGTCGGCACACTCCGGCGCGATCCGATGGCGATGCTGCCGTTCTGCGGTTATCACATGGGGGATTACTTCCGGCATTGGATCAAGATGCAGCGAGCGCTGAGCGAGACGCCGAAGATCTTTCACGTGAACTGGTTCCGCAAGGACGACCACGGACACTTCCTCTGGCCCGGCTACCGCGAGAATCTCCGAGTGCTGAAATGGATCGTCGATCGCGTACGCGGCCGCGTGCTCGCGAAGGAGACACCGATTGGATGGATGCCGCGATACGAGGACTTCGACTGGCGCGGGCTGGACATGTCGAGGGATCAGTTCGAACAGCTGCAGGTCGTCGATCCCGCCCCATGGCGTCGTGAAGTGATTCAGCACGAGGAGCTCTTCATCGAGCTGCACGACAACCTGCCGCCCGAGATGATTTACGAGCGGGAATTGCTGATCTGCCGGCTGTAAGGAGACAACCCACACCAGGCAGATAGTCGCCGCGAAACAAACGGCGCGAGCGAACGATCGAACGCTGGGGGTGGGGCCCCAGCGCGAAGTAAGACGGAGTGCTCCATCAGACTGTAACGCGTCCTCGCCGCCGTCGTATTCCATCGTGACTTCTGAAAACGATTACACTGCCCGGTCGGCGGGGTCCTGGCCCTGACCTGCTGTCATTCCAATTCAGACGGGGGAGATGAAAATGGTTCGACACGTCGCGATGAGTGCCGTGATGGTCGGCGTGCTTTCACTGCTGGTTTCCGCTCAGGCGCCGACAACGCCGCCGCCGGCGCCAACGGGGCAGGCACCCGCAGCACCGCCGACGGCACGGGGAGGTGGTCGTGGCGCTGTGAATTCGCCGCAGGTCAACCCCGACAAGACGTTCACGCTTCGCTTCCGTGCTCCCAACGCCAAGGAGGTGGTCGCGATCGGCGAGATTGACGGCAAGGACCATCCGATGACGAAGGGTGACGATGGCGTCTGGACGGTGACGATTGGTCCGTTGCCGCACGACGTCTACAACTATCAGTTCAGGGTCGACGGAATCATCGCGATGGATCCGGCCAACCCATCCGTAAAGCTTGGATTCGGGGCGTTCCCGCCGGCGAACCTCGTCGAGGTGCCGGGCGATGGCCTCGAGTTCGACGACGCGAAGCCGGTGCCGCACGGAGCGATTCGCGTGGAGACCTACAACTCGAAGGCGATCGGCGCACCGCGGACGCTGTGGATCTACACGCCTCCCGGCTACGATCGCGGCAATACGCGCTATCCGGTCTTCTACTTGTTGCACGGCGCCGGGAACATCGACTCGAGCTGGATGCTGACGGGCCGCGCGAATTACATCATGGACAACCTCATCGCCGAGGGAAAGGCGAAGCCGATGATCCTGGTGAATCCGCTCGGCTACGCGCGACAGGGCGTCGGCCTCGGACCAGAACCCGCACCGGTACCGCAGCAGGGTGGCGGAGCCAATGCTGCCGGCGGTGGCGCCTTCGGCAAAGATCTCATCGAGGATGTGATTCCGTTCGTTGAGAAGACGTTCCGGACTCTGCCCGGCGCCGACAACCGCGCGCTCGGTGGACTGTCCATGGGCGGCGGTCAGACGATCGCGGTCGGTTTCTCGCACCCGGAACTGTTTCGATCGCTCATCATCATGAGTGCCGGCGCGACCAACGCCGATACGACCTATCCCGAGTTCTTCAAGGATCCCGCGGCGACGAACAAGCAAATCAAGCTCCTGTGGATGGGAATCGGCAAAGACGATCGGCTCACGGGTGCCGGTGCGAAGGCGCTCGACGAGACGCTGACGGCCAAGGGCATCAAGCACACCTACGTCGTCGGCGAAGGCCGGCACGAGTGGGTTGTGTGGCGGCATCATCTGCACGACGTCGCGCCGCTCCTGTTCCGGTAGATACGGTCAACACAGGCCGGGATCCGTATAAGCAGTCGCCTGGCGGACGAGTGCGCGAGTGAGCCCACGCGAGCGGAGTGGGGATTGTGGGGCCCGCGAGCGCCCGCCCGCCGACGCCAAGGCTTTGGGGAGGCCGAAGCGCTTCGCGCGGAGGCGGGAGCGTGCCGGGGGAGGCCGAGAGGTGAAGATCCCCCTCGGCGTGATTGAAGTTCCATGTCAGTGACTCGCACGCAGGTTGGAATTGTCGGTGCAGGGCCGGCCGGGCTGATGCTCGGGCATCTTCTGCACCTCTCCGGCATCGACTCGGTCATCGTCGAGGATCGCAGCGAAGAGTACGTCATCGAGCGCGTGCGCGCGGGCGTGCTCGAGCAGGGAACTGTTGATCTGATGCGAGCGACGGGCGTCGGTGATCGCCTCGACCACGAGGGGATGCGGCACGAAGGCATCTACATCCGGTTCAACGGCGACCGCCATCGGATCGATCTGGCCTCGTTGACCGGCGGTCGCGCGATCACCATTTATGGGCAGAACGAGCTGGTCAAGGATCTCATCGGCGCACGGCGGGCGGCCGGTCGTCCCCTTCACTTCGAGGCGTCACACGTCAGCGTTGAGGATCTCGCCACGAAGACACCGCGGCTCCGCTTCGCGCACGGCGATGACATGCACGAAATCGTGTGCGACGTCATCGCCGGATGCGATGGATCTCACGGCGTGTGTCGCCCGACGATGCCGCCGTCCTACGCGCGAACCTACGAGCGCGAGTATCCGTTTGCCTGGCTCGGGATTCTGGCGAGCGCACCGCCGGCTTCGGACGAGATTGTCTACAGTCTGAGCGAGCGTGGGTTTGCACTGTTCAGCATGCGGTCGACGACAATCACCCGCTTGTATCTGCAATGCGCGCCCGACGAGAATCTTGATGAGTGGAGCGACGACCGCATCTGGGCGGAGTTGATGGCACGCCTGGGGACGACCGATGGCTGGGCGCCAAACGTCGGACCGATTCTGCAGAAGGCGATCGCGCCGATGCGAAGTTTTGTCGTTGAACCGATGCGTTACGGCCGGCTGTTCCTCGCCGGCGATGCCGCCCATATCGTCCCTCCGACCGGGGCAAAGGGGCTGAACCTGGCGATGGCAGACGTGCGTCGTCTGGCCGTGGCGCTGGAGGATTTCTTCAAACGCGACAGTGAGGCGCGGCTCGACGAGTATTCGGATCGGGGGCTGAAACGGACCTGGCGGGCGCAGCGTTTTTCATGGTGGATGACGTCGATGCTGCACAGGCAGGAAGGCGATAATCCGTTCGACTATCGGCGTCAACTCGCCGAGCTCGATTATTTGGTCAGTTCGCGTGCGGCGCTGACGAGCCTGGCAGAAAACTACGTAGGTACTCCGTTCGAGTGACTGGTAATTGGGGGTCAGACTGGGGTCAGACTGGGGTCAGACTGGGGTCAGACCACCTGCCAGAGTCAAACTCTTATTTTGGATCATCAAAATGCCCGATCGGTCAAGATC
>JBKPNQ010000185.1:0-11071 GCA_046732715.1 Acidobacteriota bacterium
CACCGGCCCATGGCCGCACGGCGGCGAGATCGACATCATGGAGTATTACCGCGGCACGCTGCTCGCCAACGTGGCGTGGGGCGGCGCAAAGCCGTTTCAGCCGATCTGGGCCGACACTCGGAAACCACTGGAGAGCTTCAACGATCCGAATTGGTCTACTGCCTTTCACGTGTGGCGAATGGACTGGGACGAGCGCGCGATCGTGCTCTCGGTCGATGGAAGCCAGTTGAACGAAGTGGAGCTCGCGCGGACGGTCAATCAGGACGGCAGCGGCCGGAACCCGTTCCATGAGCCTCACTACCTGCTGCTCAATCTCGCTGTCGGCGGTTCGTCCGGCGGCGATCCCTCGGCCACAATCTTTCCTGCAAAGTTCGAGGTTGATTTCGTGCGCGTCTATCAGCGGAAGTGAGGGGGCCGTCACGTGACCTTCGGCGCCGCGGTCTCCAGTCACGTCCGGGCCGATCCGCACCAAGTAGGGTGTTGAGTCTACTCGCGATCCGAAGCGGCGACATTGCGACTTGACGTTTTCAAGTCTGCGACGAGTCTCCCAATGATGACTGTGAGCTCCTATCAGGAGTTCGCGACGGACAAAGAAAAAGGCTTCAGTCCTGTCCACGCACTTGAGCGTATGGAGACCGGGCGCTTGCAGAGTACTTGCAGACCTACCGCTTAAACCCGCTACAGAACTACTGACACGGCGTCAACGCCGTCGCACTCCTGCATCGCGGCATCGCCGACAGAATTCCGGTGACCCACGCCCCCCGGCCGGTTCCACCATCCTAAACCTAAATGTAGAGCTGTCGGCTCGCTCTCATGTGCTCGTTCGGGTCTAGGTTCACCGTTCAATCGATTGGCGATGAGCCGCGCGATCCCTAAACGTCTTCAGCGGTGACGCCAGTGAAATCTGACATAATCGGCGCCCCATTCCGGAGGGCTCATGGCTCGTGAAGTTCACGTCTTCATTTCGTATGCGCGCGTTGACGAGCCATTTGCCAATGACCTCATGGCCCGGCTGAAGAATGAGCCAGACGTCGCACCCTGGCAGGATCGGATCAGCATGTCGCCAGGGGACTTCGAGGAACAGATAAAAAAAGGTATCGAGTCGGCCGATCATCTCGTCCTCTTGATGACGCCGGCCGCGCTGCGCTCGAAGTGGGTCGAGAATGAGTGGCGATTCGCCCGTGAAAGCGGCCGATGTATCGTCCCAATCAAACCGTCCTTTGACTCACCCGAGATCGATGCCGAGATCGAACGGCTGCGCGCCACGCTGCCCGTGTGGATGCAAAAAATCCAGACCTACGACTTTCAGTCGTGGCGGCGCTTCGTCGAAGTGCTGCTCGCTCCCTGCCAGGCCACACGGGCGCCGTTCCTGGCGGCAAGTCTGCCGTCGAACTTCGTCCATCGCACCCAGGAGTTCAAGCATCTCCTCGATGCAGTGCTTGATCCCGGTCACAAGAATCCGAGCGGTAAGACCGTTGTGCTCCACGGCACCGGCGGCTTCGGCAAGACAACGCTGGCGTTGAGCGTCTGCCACCACGCCGACGTGTTCGCCGCATGCGACGGCGGCATCCTGTGGGTGACGCTCGGCGAGCAGCCCTCGATCGTCACCGAGCTCGAGCGCATCTACGCGGCTCTGACCGGCGACCGACCGGGATTCAAGAGCCAAGACGACGCGATGTTCGAGGTGGCGAAGAAACTCGACGGCAAGCGCTGTCTGCTGGTGATCGACGACGTGTGGAGCGCGCAGGACGTCAAGCCGTTTCTGTACGGCGGGGCGTCCTGCTCGAGGCTTATCACCTCTCGCATTTTCAGCGTCGCCGTGAGCACGGCGTCCGACCCGGCTTCGCGGATCAACGTGGCCGAGCCGACGGCTGACGAAGCCGAGCGGATTCTCTCGGCGGGACTTGACGTCCCCGCTGGTAGTGCGCCGCACTTGCCGATCCTGGCCGATCGCCTGAAGCGCGTACCGCTGCTGCTGCAGCTGGCGAACCGGGCGCTCCTGCAGCGGGTAGCGCTGGGCCAGAGCGCCGACGCGGCTCTCCACTGGGCCTTGCAGCGATACGAAGACCTCGGCGTGGTGGCGTTCGACGAGAAGAACGGGAAGGAACGGCAAACCGACACTCGCAACACCGTCCAGGAACGGCAAACAGCCGTCGGCAAGACCGTGGAAGTGAGTCTGGCGTTTCTGGACGACGAACGTCAACGCGCCCTTGAGCTCGGCGTCCTGCACGAGGACACCGACGTACCGTTCAGCGTGCTCGGCACCTTGTGGGGCTTGCAGAATGGCGACGTGGAGGCGCTGGCGCAGCGCGCGCACGACATCGGTTTGGTCAAGATGCATCTGCCCGGGCGCACAATTCGGTTGCACGATTACATTCGCGATTACCTCGAGCATGTGCTGCTGAATCCCGCTCGCGTGCATGGCCGGCTGGTGGATGGTTGGAACGGGGCGCGCCAACTACCTGCGGGCTATCCCGTTCAACACGTTGTCTTTCATCTGGTCGAAGCGCTCAGGGACCCGTCCCAGGTCGTGCAGCGCGCCACACAGCTGGTCGATTTGCTCAACGACAACCGCTTCCAGCGGTATCAGCGGCAGCATGGGGATGCGACGGCGCTCGACCGGAAGCTCACGCTCGCCATCACGCGCAGCGCGCAGAGCACGGCGCCGGAGATGCCGGCGTTGATCACGTCACTCGTGCTGCTGCGCAAATCGTACGCCGCCAACGTGCGGAATGCGGCGATGGTCTTCGATATGGCGGCCGAGGGACGGATAACCGCTGCCGCTGAATTATTGTCGCTTCTCGAAGCCGATCGGCACTGGGACGCGCTGGCACGTCTGCTCATCGCATGGCTCGCTCCCGAAGACAAGGGCGATGAGGCAAGAGCGTTCGCTGAACAGACGGCGCAGTCCTGTGATACCCCTCATCTGCAGAAGGCGCTCGAATGGGTGCGTCAGCGGCCGGACGGTGTCCCTGCAGGCCTGTGGCAGATTTCCGGCGCGCCCGACTTGCATTACGTCTCGGCGATCCTTCAGCGCGCCGGCGGCTCTGAGGCCGTCGAAGGTCTCGAGCCGCTGAACTATGAGGATCTGGCTTCGGGCACCGACGCCACCGGGTTCATCGCCGATCGAGATGGCCCGCATCTGGTCGCCTTCGCGAAGCAGAATCCCGGAGACAACACGCAGTACCTGGAGCGGTACATCGACATTCACGCGGCAAATCGGTATGTCTATTACCGGAACCGATCGTTGTGGGTCCTGCTCCAACCGATTCTCAACTTTCCCGATCCTTCCTGGGTCCGGCAGATTGTTCGGCGAGTGGTGACGGCAGCGCTGAGCATCACCAGCATCGAATTCGAGGAATTCCTGCCGCTGGCGGTCCGTGGCGTACGGGCGCTAGCCGGCGACGCGCTCGCAGTCGCAGAGCTCGAACAGCGGCGACAGCTCCTTCTGACCGAAGTGGCGGCGCTGCGTCCGCACGAAGGGCACACCGATTCGTGGTCGCACCATCACCGCCGTGCCTCTGCGCTCGCGGAAATCAGTGCCCTCGCGCTCGGCCGGCCGAACGATGCCGCCGAACTCCTGGCGCTGGCACGTAGCCTGCCGAAGGGGTTCGCCGGTTTTCGCGCGCTCTCGGCGTTGGCGCTCGCCGAGAGCAGTGGCGTCGCCGCACCCGGCGATGCGGCGGCACGCGACGCGGCGCTGACGTCAGCCACGGCTGCGTCACACCGCATTCAGGATCACCGTTTCTGCCTGCAGGTGACGGCCATGGTGAACGCGGTGCGCACAAGGTGGGCCGAGATCCCTCCAGATCAGCTGGAAGCGATCGTCGATCGGTTTCTTGAGAATCCACTCAAAAACGAGTTCTGCGCCGTCCATCTCGTTCAGGAAGAGTTCGAGTACCGTGCGCAGGATCAGCAGCAATTCCAGGCGCTCCCCATTCCCGAAGCCGCCCTCCGGGCCGCGACCCTGCGGGATATCGCGGCGGTGTTTGACTACGACCCGGAAACGCTGTCGGCGGTGAATGATTGGATCTGGGCCGAGCCGCGCGATCGAACAGACGTCGTGCTACAGAAGAACGATCAGGTGAACATTCCGGATCCGGACTTCATACCAGTGCTCACCGCTCGCTTTGCCGCTGAAGCACTAGTCTCCAACGGTCTGACCGCCGATCGGCGCAGCCGCATGATCCAGCGGCTGGTACGCCTGGCGCTGCCGAACGCGACCGCGCTCGATACGGTGCTCGGACGGCTGATGCTGACGATGCGCGAGCGCCAGGTGCCACTGCCGCAGATGTTGCTGAGCCTCAAGATCTCGGACGAGGCGCCCGGAGCAGGCGCGTTCGAAGGGTCCAGCCGCTTGAACCGGTTGTGACGCGAGAGCGCCTCGGTTCCATTTACTGGCTTGGCGAATGCCTGTGCACCTGCGAGATCGCGCAACAGCTCGCCGTTGACGTTCACACCTTGGGGCCGAACTCGCCGCCCTGAGTGAAAAGACGGTGAACGCGGACAACTTCCTTAATCGCGCGCCAAGCTTCCAGCAGTTCGTCAATGCGCTGAAAGCTGCCATCGATCGTTCCAACGTCCTGGCACCCAGGCGCTATGGGATCGGATTGCCGTGAGCGGCGGGCAGCTACGACTGATGCGCGCGTTCTCAGCCCTCTCGGCAGGCGAGTCAGGACCGGACGCGACAACTCCGTCGGCTAAACCCAGCTGACCCGGTACCTTCTGCTACCCGACTGGCATGCGGGGGCCAGAAAACGGAACTTCGGGCCGTGCCGTTCGTCGTACGGGCCAGCGGATCTACGCAGCGCGTACGGATGGCACCCGCCGAACGTTCTTAGAATAGCGCGGTACCACGCTAAGGCAGGGCGCAGGAGAGTGGGCCATGAACGAGAACTTCCCGTGGGAGGACCTGCTCGATTACATCGAGGACGGAAACGTCGTTCCCGTCATCGGACATGAGCTGGTCCATGCGGAGTATCGGGGCCGGCGCGTATCGCTGCAACGGGTCCTTGCGGAGCGGCTGGCCGAACGGGAGCGGCTCTCGGTCGAATGGACGCCCCACTTCGAGTTGAACGATGCGGTCAGCGCGTACCTCGCCAATCCCCAGGCACGGCTGGTCGGACTCTACGATCGGATCGCAGGCCTGCTGCGGACCCTGGCGCCGCCGTTCCCTATCCCGGATGGCCTGACCCAGCTCGCGAGCATTCCTCGCCTCGATCTCTTCGTGAGCCTCACGTTCGACTCGTTGATGGCCCGCGCCATCGACCGCGCCCGCTTCGGCGGCAACGCGGTCACGAAGGAAATCGAGTTCTCGATCAACCAGTCCACCGCCGCGCAGACCGAAGCGCTCAAGGTACGCCCCGGCGAAGCGCCCGTGGTCTTCAACCTGTTCGGGCGAGCGACCGGCCGTTCGGATTTCGCCATCCACGACGAGGACACGCTCGAGTTCATTCACCGCCTCGTCAGCGGCGACGTCGCGCCGCCCGACTGGCTTCTATCGGAGCTCCGGAACCGTCACCTGCTGATCCTCGGCGTTCATCTCCCGGACTGGCTCGAACGCTTCCTCCTGCGCGCCGCGACGCGCGATCGGCTGCGGCTCGCACAGAAAGCGTACTTCATCGCGGGGGAGAACGTTTCTTCCGCGACGCTGACGCAGTTTCTCCACCGCTTCGGGCGCGAGACGAGCATCTCTGCGTGCGAAGGCCCGGCCGCCGATTTCGTCGCGGAGCTGTGTCGCCGCTGGACCGAGCGTCATCCGGCTGAGAACGACAAAAGAAGCCGTCTGCCGGAAGCGCGCAGCAGCATCTTCATCAGCTACGGGCGCGAGAATGTCGCGGCCGTCGCACGGCTGCACAGCTCAATCGTGTCGCTCGGCGGCGACGCGTGGTTCGACCGGGCGGAGCTGTCTGCAGGGGATCAGTGGGAACAGACGATCCTTCCGCAGATTCGCCGTGATGTCCGGCTGTTCGTTCCGGTGATCTCCGACGACACGGCGCACCGGAACGAGGGATACGTGTTCCGGGAATGGCGCGAGGCGGTGGAGCGGTCGAAAAAGATCGTCGGCCGCAGGTTCATCGTCCCGATCGTCGTGGATACGGACTACCAGGGGGACGTGCAGCGATACGGGACGCTGCTCGATAACTTCCCGGACTTTCAGGCTCTGCACTTCGGCCGAGCGCCCGGCGGCGACCCGGATGCGGAGCTGCGCCAGACCCTCATCAACGAGATCCGGGCCATGCGGCTCGAGGAGGCCCAATGATCGTCCTGGCACCTCCAGCAAGCGCCGCCAGTGAACTCCAGCTGGATCCCGAGAACCCATGGCCGGGTCTCGCTGCGTACGACGAGGAGTCTCATCGCTTCTTCAGCGGACGCGCCGCGGAGTCCGGCGAGGCCCTGCGACGCATCGTCGACGAGCCGGTCACGGTGCTGTTCGGCAAGTCCGGCCTCGGCAAAACGTCGCTTCTCAACGCGGGAGTGTTCCCGCGGCTGAGAAAGCACGACATGCTGCCGGTCGTCGTGAGGCTGCACGTCCGCGACGCGTCCGGGCCGCTGATCGAGCAGGCCTACCGACGACTGATCGAAGAATTCCGCCTGCATGGCGTCGAACACCCGGACAGGGCGGCCGCCGAGACGCTCTGGGAATATCTTCATAGAGCCGCACACGATTTCTGGACGCCGCAGAACCGACTCGTGCGGCCGGTGTTCGTCTTCGATCAGTTCGAAGAGCTCTTCACGCTCGGCCGCGCGGTGCCTGCGCAGGTGGAAGCCTTCCGCGAAGATCTTGCGGATCTCGCGGAGAACCGTATCCCGGCGGCGGCCGTTCGCCACGACGACGACGCGCTCGACAGTGACGTCTGTCTGAATACGCGCAGGATGCCCTACCACATCGTCATCGCGCTCAGGGAAGACTTCCTCGCAGATCTCGAGGGCTGGCGCGCGACCATGCCGTCGCTCCGGCGCAACCGGATGCGTCTGCTCCCGATGCGATCCAATCAGGCGCTCGAGGCGGTGTGCAACGAGCGCACGAACCACCTCGTGTCCGAGGCGCTTGCCCGCAAGATCGTGGCCTACCTGTCGTCATGCGGCTCTCCAGAGGTGGAGAACGAAGAGACCGCTCGGGATGGCACCGTCGAGCCGGCGCTGCTGAGTCTCTTCTGCCGCGGGATCAACGAGCAGCGCAAGCGCGAGGGCAAGAGCAGCTTCGATCCGCCGCTGCTCGAAGGCGCAAAGGACACGCTCGTCCGCGACTTCTACGTCGACTGCCTCGCCGATCAGCCGGCGCGCGTGCGCCGGTTCATCGAAGACGAGCTGGTCACCGAGTCGGGCTATCGCAACAGCTACTCGGTGAAGGATGCGATTAACGGCGGCGTCATCACCGAGTCTCAGCTCGACGCGCTCATCAACCGCCACCTCCTGCGGCACGAACATCATCTGGGCACCGACCGTGTCGAGCTCACGCACGATCTGCTCACGAGGGCCGTCGTCGAGGAACGCGATCGGCGCGTCCTGGCGGATCGTGCGCGCCGCGATCGCCGGCAGCGTCTGAAGTTCGGCAGTCTCGCTGCCGCCTCCGCGTTGATCGCCGTCGTTTTCGCAGGCTTCTGGCTGAAGGCGTCGGCAGCGCGCCGCGAGGCCGATTTATCGCTCGCAAAGGCCGACACCGCGCGCGCGGTAGCGCGAGAGGCCCAAAGAGCCGCCGAACGCCATAAGAAAACTGCGGAAGACCAGGTCGAGTTGCTCAAGAAGGCGCAGAGCGACTTGCAGCTGGTGCTCGCCGACGCGAACGAACAACGCGATCGCGCGACCACCGAGAAGAACCGATCGCGGTCGCGCGAGCTCGCCGCTCATGCCGAAGCTGCGATGCACGCCGACCCCGAGCTGGCGATCGCGCTCGGGCTGCGGGCGATGGCGTACGCCGATACCGTCGAAGCGCGTTCCGCGCTGATCGACGTTGCCCGCTACGCCTGGCCGTACGCAGATCTGCACCAGGCGGACCTCGGCGGCATTCCCAGGGCGCTGGCAATCAGCGGAAGCGGCGAACGGCTCGTCGTGCTCGCCGGCCGCAATGCAATCTCGGTGTGGGACGTGACGCGTCGAAAACCCATGAGACTGTGGCCGGATGTCTTGCCGGCTTCCTCGAAACCCAACGGGGATGATGCGGCGTCCGTGGCATTCAGTCCGGATGAAAAGGTCATCGCCGTCGGCCGCCGGAGGGGGATCGACCTGGTCGACGCGCAGACTGGCCGCGTCAACACAACGCTTCCGCAGTTCACGGACGCAGTCGAGGACAGGCGCATCGTCTTCAGTCCCGATGGGCAGTGGCTCGCCTCGAGTCAGGCTGACGAATCGACATTGCTGCTCGCGAAACTCGGCGATCCGCCTGGCTTGTCCGAGGTGATCAAAACCGGCGACCATATCGGCGGATTCGCGGTGCTTCGAGGCGGACAGGCGATCGTGACGGTCGGCGGCAGACCTCTGGCAGCTCACGAGCTCAGCAGACGCGATGGCACATGGCACGAGGACACGTTCGATCTCATGTCATGCGTCCAGCGCCACTCCGTGTCGCCCGGCTCGGAATACGTGTCCGCCACGTGGACCACGACGGCCTGCATGATCCCGGTCGACGGGACGCGGCCCCCGATTGCGAGGGATTCCCTTGACGGAACGACGCACGACATCGTGTGGAGTAACGGCGGCGCGGCGTTTACGGAGCTCGTGGACGGGCGGCAGGGCATGCTGGATCTCGTCGTCGGCCGGCGAACCAGGTCCGGACCGCTGAAGAGCCATATCAAAGGCGCTCATCCGATGGACGAAGCGCTCGAAAAGTCCCGGCTGGTGTCCGTCAGCGAGACGGCCACGCGCGTGGCGCTGATTGACGCCGACGATCACGAGCTCGTGCGGATCTACTCGGTCGGCGGTTTCAAACCATTCATGTCGGAGATCGAGAGCGCCTTCGCCGTGGCGCCCGACGGCAGCTGGATGGCGATTGCCAGGCCGGGCGTGGGCAGTGCAGAACAGACGGCCACAATCAACGTCGTTCCCCTCGAGCACGCGTTCACGCCGGACCAGCTCGCTCTCGCCCGGGTGCGCATCGCGGTCAATCGAATCCCGACGCAGCTGTACGCATCATCGAGCTCGATCGTGGCGGTGCAGAACGAGGAGAAATCAGAGACGACATCTGTCTTCGATGCGTTCACCGGCGCAAGGCGCTTCGAACCGCTGAGCGGGCGCTGGCGGCCGCTGGGGTCAGCCGCTGAGATGTTGTTGTTCACCGGCAACCCGCAGCGTATCGTCAGGACCGTCGACGGAGCGCCGATCGAGCAGTGGAGTGCAACTCCGGGCGCGGACGAGCTCGTGTCGATACGTGTCTCCCCGTCGGAGGGCGCACTCGCGGTGTTCCGTCAGGCCCCGCGGACAACGGGCCCGATAAACGCGACGCTCTATTCCGTCCGGCGAGACAGCCTCCGGCTCGCCGGCCGCGTCACGAATCTGCCGCGCCCGTCGAACCGCATGGTCATTGCCGAAGACGCGCACAGCCTGACTGACGGCGGGAGGGTATGGCACATCACGAAGGGCGTCACCACGACTGCCACGGAAGGAGCCCGGCGGGTCGGGGCCGCGCTCGCCAGCCCCCTCGGGCGTTTCGAAGTACAGCGGGACTCGGACGATTCAACCTACAGGATCATCAGCCGTCACGATCGATCCGTGATCGCCACTGCACAGCGTTACAGATTCAGCGATGACGATCGCTGGCTGGCAGCGGTCCGGGGCGACATACTCACCGTCTACGATCTGTCACGAGGCGAGGCGATCTTCAAGCTTGCACAGCCCGCCGACCCTGCGCAGCGCGTCCAGAGCATGGCTTTCGCCGGGCAGGGAATCCTGCACGTGCGGTCCTCGAACACGTCAATGCTGATTCCAGTGGACTGGCCCCTGATGGACCGGTTCCTCCAGTGGTTGACGACGCGTACGCTGACGCCGCGTGAAGAGTGCGGGTACGGGCTTCGGACGAGGGAGTGTCGGAACGAGCTACCGCTTCGAGCTCAGAAAGCGGCACAGTGACGTGCGATGGCCGCTCAGCGGCAAGCGTCGCCGGATGCGACCGCCACACTGCTCTCCGCAATGGCGTTCAAGCTCGAGCGCGAATGGCCCGAGAAGTGGACTGGGTTGACGCACGTCCATACTTCCAGGGCACGGTCCAGCTCGCCGACTTCACTTATCAGAGCGTTCGCTTCTTGTGCGCTGACAAGCCCGAGAACCCGGGGAGGAAATTGGAATTCGCGGTCTCGGTTCCGCCGCTCGCGCGGACGATTCTCGACAGCGTATTCACTGTCATTTTTCTGCTGGAGGGTCGACAAATCCCGCTCCGACGACATTTTCACCACAATCACTCTTGTTGTCGCCCTCCTGTCGGGAGCTTGAATCGAATTCAGATTCGGTCTGACCGACAGACTCAAGTATGTCTGGGAGATCATCCAGGAATACTGGGGTGAAGCGAAGGATCTCTACACTCGGAGATACAGCACGGCCCTTTGACGAATGGCGCGCCGCCGCTGTCTTCGGGACGTGTATGCCAGGTCCAACCTGATTTCCCGGCCAATGTGACACTTTCGGCCGGTGTCTGACGATTTTGGGTGTTGCGTGACAACGAAGGAATTCCTACGCTGAATGTATGGCCAGGCACACCCTGTTCGTGGTCCTCATTCTGCTCGCCGGCGCAAGGGTCGCCGACGCCTGTTCGTGCCCGTCGATGCCAGCCTGTCAACGATTCTGGACTGCCGACGCCGTCTTTATTGGCGTCGTCACCAACGTCACGTGGTCTGAGGATAAGAAGCAGAGGCTGTCGCAGACCACCCTGGTTGTAGAGCGCGGATTCAGGGGCGCTAGCGGTCAAGTCGTTTTGACGGGCGCATTTACGTCGTGTCATTACAACTTCATCGTCGGCCAACGGTATCTCGTCTACGCGTATCGCAACGCTGATGGAACCTTGGGCGCTGGGACCTGTTCAGGAACCAAGCTACTGACGGACGCGGCGGAAGATCTCGATTACGCGGAGCACCTTCCACCG
>JBKPNQ010000186.1:0-12013 GCA_046732715.1 Acidobacteriota bacterium
ATGGGTGGCTGTCTACGCGCTCGAACAGCGGCTGCGACTCGCGCAAACGTTCACCCGCGATCCGACCGCGCTCAGAAGCGCGATCGAACGCGCGACGGCGGCGCCGGCGACTGAAAGCCGGGATCGACTTGCGCAGCCACAGGTGGATCGCAATCAATCGGAGCGATCGGTCGATGCGGCGGTGGCCGCGGTTGCCGCAGCTCAATCGACTGGCGACTCGACCACCGTCGGTGCGGCCGTAACCGAAGTACGCGTGGCGGAGGTCACCGCGCGGATGGAGCGGATGGTGGAGACTGCCGACATTCAACAGCGCGGCCAGTCGACACTGTTCCCGCTGATGGCGTTGATGAAAGCGCAAGGAACTCTGGCGGGGAGAAAGGCGCTGCTGTTCTTCTCGGAGGGACTGCCGATCCCGCCGAGTCTCGAAGAGGCCTACCGGTCCGCGATCAGCGAAGCGAATCGCGCGAACGTCAGTGTCTATGCGGTGGACGCACGAGGTCTCGATACCAGTCGATCGCTGGAACAGTCCCGCCAGATGCTCGATCGCTCAGGCCGTAACAGCCAGTCCCAACAGGCCTACGGTGCGAGCTCTCGACCGGTCACGATGGACGACGTGATGAATTCAGAGACCGCGGAAAGCGCCTTGCGCGCCGACACGCAGAACGCGCTGCGGGTGCTCGCGGAAGAAACCAGCGGCACGCTGATCGGGAACACAAACGATCTCGGGCCCCGCCTGGTGGAGCGTGTGACCTCCGATCTCGACAGCTACTACGAGATTGGGTACGTGCCGCCGCTTGGGGCCGACGGACACTTTCGTTCCGTTGCGGTCAAGCTTTCGCGATCTGGACTCACTGTCCATTCACGCAGCGGCTACTTTGCGTTACCCGATACTGATACAACTCCCCTGATGCCGTCCGAGCTGCCAATGCTGGCCGCCCTCGCGGCCGAACCGCCGCCCTATCCGTTTGACTATTCGCTTGCCGCATTCAGATTCGACCAGTCAGCCAGGGGCGTTCAGCACACGCTGATCGTCGAGGTGCCATTGAACCGCCTGACGTTCCAGGAAAATCGCCGCGCCCGCACCTACACTCTTCGCTTCACGGCGATGGCGGTCATAAAAGATCCCAGCGGTCGCGTCGTTCAGCGCTTCAGTGAATCGTACCCGCTCGAGGGACCGCTCGAGCGGGTGCCGGCGCTGCAGCGCGGTCGGATCAGGTTCAAGCGCCAGTTCTGGCTCCCACCGGGCGATTACACGCTATGGACAATTGCCCGGGATCAGTCGTCGGAACAATCGAGTGTCAAGTCGTTGCCACTCGTCGTGCCTGAACCATCTGACGGCATTCGCGTCAGCGAACTGTCCCTGATTCGCAGCGTGGATCAGGCAGGCGATAGTCCTGAAGTTGTGGACGATCCTTTTCGGACCGGTTCGTTACGTGTCACACCCGACCTCGATCTGCGCATCTCAAAAGCAGCCAACGCGCAGATATCGGCTTACGTCACGATCTATCCTGGCGCTCGCAGCGGCGGCGCCCCTGCGCTGACCTTCGAGTTCACCCGCGACGGCAAAGTGATCGGCCGTTCGGGTGTCACCCTCCCGGAACCGGACGAGGGGGGTCGCATCAAATATGTCGCCTCCTTCCCGACCGAGATTTTCGTCGCTGGCGAATACGGTTTGCGGGCGACGGCCACTCAGGGATCAGCCAGCGCCAGTTCGCAGACGCGTTTCGTACTCATTCCATGATCGGACGTCTTGCGTTGATCGTCGTCTTGGCGGTGCTGGCGTCGGCGACGCCGCGCGCAGCACTCCCCCGACGTGCGTCCGATCTCTCGCGCGTTGCGGTGACGGCATCGGACGAAGCTGGGAGTTCGGGCGGGGATAGCCGGCAGGACGTCGCACCCCAGACATCACTGTTTCGATCCGAGTCCGAACTGGTGACGGTTGACGTCGTCGTCCTGGACAAGCACGGGAATCCGGTGCGCGATCTCGCACAAACGGACTTCACAATCGCGGAGGATGGACGTTCGCAAGTCGTACGATTCTTTCAACCGGTTGTCACCAGGGCAGCGGAGCAACGTCCGGCGCCAAGCGGCGAGCGCAGTTACGGCTACTCGACCAACGTCGGCGCTCAGGCACGTCCCGAGCGCTCGTTCGTCATGTTTTTCGATGATGTGCATCTGACCGAGGAGCAGGGTGAGCGCGCCAAGACCGCGATTGAGCGGTTCCTCAACGACGAGGCTGCGGCGGGGGATCTGGTGTCGCTCGTTGCTCCAGGCCGCGGCCTACGATGGCACGCGCGACTTCCCGACGGCCGGGCAGAGTTGATCAAGGTCCTCGCCTCACTGCACGGCAGTGTCCGGACGGAACCCGCGCAAGAGTACATCAGTGATTACGAGGCGTACCGCATCCATGTCATGCAGGACGAATTGATGGCCGAGCGGGTCGGCCGTCGATTCAGTAATTACCATGTGTTCGGACGCGACCAGGTCAACACCCAGACGGACCAGGGGCCACGGCCTGAATTGAAGGGTGGAACCGCCGGGCTGATCGAGCCGCTGGTGCAGTCTCGCGCAGCCGAGGCGTACGCGCGCGCCACCGTGCAGAATCGCGCGACCCTCGGTGCGCTCGCGTCAACCTTCGAATCCATGGCGGTGGTGCGCGGCCGCAAAGCCATCATCCTCTTTTCTCGTGGATTCATCCTCGACCAGGAGCTGCCGCTGTTCCGACAGGTGGATGATGCCGCGCGCCGCGCGAACATTGCGATGTACTTCGTCGATGCGCGGGGGCTGGAAGTGCAATCCGTCTTCGGGTCAGCGGAGTACGGATCCCCGCTCGACTCACGCGATGTCGGCGCCGCCAATGCAGATGCGACGCTCCAGGCAGAGGGGGCCGTGTCGCTCGCCGAAGCCAGTGGAGGGTTCGCGATGCAGAACCGGAACGACCTGGCGGCCAGTCTTCGGCGCATCGGAGAGGAATCGCGGGTCTATTATCTGCTGGCGTACATGCCGGCTGACGTCCGCGGCGATGGAAAGTTCCGCCATATCTCGGTCCGCGTCGAGAGGCCGGACGTCCAGGTGCGCGCCCGAAAGGGATACTACTCCGGTGCGGTTCCGTTGAAGTCCGCCGATTCCCGTGCGACAGCCGATGCACTCGAAACCGCGCTGAATTCTCCCTATGACCTCGATGCAGTTCCGGTTCGAGCAGCCGCCTACGTGTTCGGGAACGTCAGCGCAACCGCCTCGTCGGTCCTGCTGGCGGCAGAAACAGACCTTCGAGCATTTCAAATGCGGGAACACGACGGCGGCGTGAGCGACGTGCTCGATCTGCGGTGGCTTGTCACCGACCTGGCGGGTGGGGAAACGACGCGATACGAGCGCGCGGTCGAAATGAACCTGCGGCGTGTCCCAACCTTCGAAACGTCCGCATGGTACCCGCTCTCCCAATCCTTTGAACTTGCTCCCGGCAGGTACCAAGCGCGTCTTGTCGTGCGGGATCGCAACAGTGGTCGTCTGGGGTCAGTGACACACGATTTCGAGGTGCCGGTACGAAACGGGATGAGCCTGTCGTCTTTGATCGTGACCGACACCGTCGAGATGCCGGAGCCTGGTTCGGCGGATCCGCCTAAGCCCGTCTTGATCGTCCGGCGGCTTCTCACTGCTGGTGCGACGGTCTACTATCAATATTCGGTGTTCAATCCGGGCCACACCGCAGATGGTGAGACGCGGGTCAGGGCCGGGCATATCGTTCGTCGCGCCGATGGAACGATCGTGAAGGAATTGAAGCCGACGCGGCTGCTGTCTGTGTCGGGCGCCTTGAATCGCTTCGCCGGCGTTTCACTGGCCGGAATGCCAGCGGGTGACTACGAACTCATCGTCAACGTCACAGACGAGGTGACCGGCGAGTCGGTGACGGTTCGCGAGCCTTTCGCGCTCGCGCAGCCGCAGTGGCCGTTCTAGCAGTGATGACACTCTCGCCATTTCTCACCTGCAGGAGATCACCAGGTCGACACGTGATGAGAAACCTGCGCGTGGCGCTCGGCTTTGTGCCCGCGCAGATCACGGCGGCGTCGGTCATCGCGACCCTGATGCTGAACGGAATACACGTGCACGCATTTCAGAATGCGCAGCCGACTGATCTCGTCGCTCGCGCCGCCGCCGCCCGCGATGCCGGGCAGCTCGAGGAGGCACTGACTCTGTATCGCACCGCTCTGGCGGCACGACCGGAGTTCAACGAGGGCCGCTGGTACGTGGGCACGCTGCTCTATGAGCTCGATCGATACAGCGAAGCGAAAGAGACGTTTTCAGAAGTCCTTCGCCGCGAACCAGCGCATGCGGGTGCGCTCGGCATGAAGGGGTTGTGCGAGTTCGAACTGCGCGAATACGACGCCGCCCTCGCTGATCTCCTGCAGGCGCGCAAGATGGGCGTCGCCCGATCTCCTGGGATTGCCACCGTCGTTCGTTATCATGCGGCGATTTTGCTGACGCGGGCCGGCGAGTTCGAGGTGGCGAATCAAATACTGACCGATTTCGTTGCCGACGGTACTGAGACGCCTCCGGTGATTGAAGCCCTCGGTCTGAATGTGCTGCGCATGCCGGTGCTGCCATCCGAGGCGCCGGCGGAGGCACGCGACCGCATCCTGCTGGCCGGCCGCGCGGGCTATGCGATGGCGGCGCGCCAGGCGGCCGCCGCCCGTGCAGCACTCGACGAGCTCGTCACCCGTTATCCGCAGATCCCGCATGCCCACTACACTCGTGGCGTCTTCTTCCTGGTTGAGAATGCCGACCGGGCCCTCGAAGACTTCCAGCGTGAGCTGGCGATCTCGCCTTCGCACGTGCCAGCGCGGTTGCAGATCGCATTCGAGTATCTCAAGCGAGGCGAGCCGGCGCGAGCATTGCCCAGTGCCCGCGACGCCGTGCAGCTTGCGCCCGATCACTTCGCCACACGCCTGGCGCTCGGGCAGGTCCTGCTCGAGATCGGCGACATTCAGGCTGCCATCCCTGAACTGGAGAACGCGGTGGCACTGGCACCCACGAGCCCGCAGACGCACTTCATACTTGCGCGCGCCTACGCACGCGCCGGACGGACGGCCGAAGCCGAGCGCGCCAGGGCCGAGTTCATACGGCTCGACCAGATCGTTCGAGCGACGCGCCACGGGTCGCAGGCGGTTGGCGGGATCCCCAGCGCCGGTCCCGGTACCGACCCGAAGCGCTGAGAGCGCTCATCGATTCTTCAGCTGATTCACCCACACGTCGATCCACGCGGAGGATGGGCTATCGATGGACATATTACCGACAACGATGTCGAGATCTCCGTCCCCGTCAATGTCCCCGGTGTCGAGCGTGGCATGGCGCGGAACACCGAGCTCGATCGTGTGCCGCACGAATACGCCACGCTTGGTCTGCTCCAGCCAGACGAGAGCCGGCAGCGTCTTCTCGTCCACGTCAGATCCTCCAGCAAGCAGTGCGCACGCGATGACGTCGAGATCTCCGTCGCCGTCGAGATCCGCCGCCTTGGCGCGGTGTACCCCTGGCATCTGAGCGAGTGCATGCTCGACGAACGGGTAACGGCCCGTATTCTCGAGCCATTGAATACCATGATATGGCTTGACGATCTGGTCGTCGAATGTATCGCCATGCGTGAGCAGGACGTCGAGGTCCCCGTCCTTGTCCAGATCGACGAGCTCAATGCCCGATGATCCCCAGTTTGGATGCGGCGCGGCGTAAATCACGTTCCGATCGAACGAAAAATCATTCGTCCCTTTGCTCACGTAAGCCAGCACGGTCTCGTGTTCCTGTGCGAGCAACGTCACGAAATCGATTTTGCCGTCGTGATTCAAATCAGCCGGGATGATGTGAATTCCCCCTGGCCGCGGGTCGATCACGTGGTCGATTAATGCCGGCTGCGACACATTCGTCGTTCGGTTCTCCAGGATCGAAATGCGTCCCGTCTTGCGCCATCCGAAGGCTGCGACGGCGAGGTCATTGTTGCCATCGCCGTTGAAGTCGGCAATTTCCACGTCGGCCACGCGCGGCCAGCCGTCGAGCGAGAGGGTGGCGAATTTTCCGTTGCCGAGGCCTCTCAGCCAGAACACCGCTCCCTTGGAGTGATCCGCCGGCAAAAACTCGCCGAGATCGGCGACGAGAAGATCGGGGATGCCGTCACGATCGACGTCCGTCAACGTCACGTGAGCTGGATGCGGAACGTTCGCGAGGATCGTGAGCGCGCTGCCGGCCGCGGCGGGCCTGCCGGTAAAGACGAATCCCTGCCGCATATCGGTGCCGAGGACGTCGAGCCGCTTGTCGCCGTCGACGTCGACGAGCTGGACGTTCGAAATCCCGGGTAGCTGCGGCATGTCGGGAAGCGTCAGGTTGTGGCGGACGAATCGGACAGGGGACTGGCCAACCGCCGGCCAGGGCTCAGGCCTGGGCAAATGCTCGGGTGCGCGGCTGAGGAAGAACGACAGCGCCTCTTCCATGTCGGGCGGGAGAGGCAGAGCCCGGTATGTCGCCGTTGCGCGATTGGTCGGGGCTTGTCGGTTCTCCCGGATGAGCATCATCTGGACGAACTCTTCTCGCCACATGTCGCGCGGAAGAATATCCGGCGGAGGAAACAGGTGGCACCCGCTGCACGTCACGCGCGCGTGTTGCTCGGCGGCTTGCGCGGCTGGTGCCGATTGGAATCGCGGCGCTGGCGATGGGATGGCGCGTGACGTGCCCTCCATCGCGATCGTCAGCGAGGCCGCGCACAGCAGCGACGCTCCCGACGCCGCCGCACGGCCGAGGGAGGGGAACATTGTCTCGATGCTAGCACTACGGGCCACGCCAGTTAGCGCATACCGTGCTCTCACCCATCCCCGTGGTACTCAGCTGGACTGCAACGGACTGGCAGTTCTCGATATCCGCGGCGCACCCGCCGGAGTGCTTGTCGAGATCACCTTGCTTTGACGTCGATCGTGCTCGCAGGCTGCGCATCGACTCGGTGGCGAGTCCGTCAGGCGAACCCGCTAGTAGACCTGCCCCTCCGATCCGATAGGCTAAATCGAACCAATCGTGTATCAATAAACGACCGATTGTTGACGGCCTGGCGGTCGCCCTCACGCTGTTGCGATTTGCGCCAGTTTTTTCAAGGCTCGCACAGGGCGTGTTGATACACGGCCCAGCGGCACGCCCTGAAAGGAGCGCGCGACTGGAAATGACGGCTCGTACGATCGGCCCGGCCCACGCGAGCCGGGCCACCGGCTTATTTCGTCTTTGGGGCTGACGGCAGCTCCGCCAACTTGCCGAGCAACTCGTTCGTGATGGCGCTGCACTTCGCACCCAAGTGCACGCCGCCTTGCACGTACACAGGGCCACCCGGGTTGTTCCACTCCTGCACGATGATCGTGCGGCTGTACCGGTCCTCATCGCTGTCGTACAGCCAAGCGGCCACGGCAATCCGGCCGTTGGGCAGCTTGTGCTCCCACCACTCGCGCGTGCCCGGCGTTAACGCGTGCCGGCCGCCTTTGGGGTGCGGATACTTCTTGTGCACCAGCATGGCTGGTGCGTGTCCGTCCCAGTCTTCTGTGGTCAGGTCTTCGGTCGTCACGTTCTCGTTCATCTCTGTCATGATTTCCCCTTCAGTACGATATCCACCTTTGTGAGCTATCGCTCGCCGAGAATAGAAAAAGCCCCTGAAACCGGGCCTCCTTCGAACTTGGTTACTGCGCGTGCGGGATCGTCACGAAGTCGCCGCGCGGATCGTCCAACGTGTAGTCGGCGAGCGCGTCCTTCATGGCCTGCGTCATGCCTAGTTCCCAGCGGCCAAGCTGGTTTTTCTTCCAAACGAATAATTCACCCTCGGCCCCGGGCGTCTCGGCTTTTGCACTGAGGATGGCCCGGCGCAGGCCGCCGTTCAGGCTGACCCGGAATTTCACGAGGGTGCGGTTGACCATCGCAGCGACGACGGGGAGGGGGGCCGTGGTTCCGACGGGCACATGGTCACGAACCGCGAGAACGATCTCACGCGGGCCCCGGTTGATGCGCCGCCAGAGATTGCGCGCGTAGCGCACCTCCCACGATTCAGTGTCCGGCTCGCCGTCGACCAGTGCGGCTACGACCGGATCGGCGGTCAGGAACCGGGGAAGCAGATCAAAAACTCGGCGCACCTCGGCGGGGTCGGTAGGGTCAAACGTCAACTGAATCATTTTCGTAATCTCCACTGTCGTCGCCATAATGACGGCCATAGTGAAAGTCGATCAAACTCATCAGGCGGCGTCAAGCGCACCGGTCTTGCTGACGCCTTTCCTCCTCTTGGTTGTCATGAAACTCATCGCGGTCCTCCGGATCGAAGAGGACCGTGTTCGAAGTGGACGAGGGGACGAGAACCTCTGGTGGATGGATTCAGGTGATCCGGGGTCCGGCACCTGCATCGTGCCAAGGAAAAAGAGGATGAGCACCCAGCTGACGAAACTGAAGGCAGCCAAAATGAAAGAAGAGGATTGGAGACAAGTCGCCGATTGCGATGCGCGTCGATCCCTGAATGAGGCGATGTACGTCGCGCCAACAGGACGAACGTAGTGCCGCATGGATCCTGCTAGCCGACGCAGCTCCTATTGACTTTCGATACGAAGGGCCCGACAATCGGGCTCTCACGTATCGGTATTCGATAGGAGACGCGGGTGGCTGGTGAGCGCATGGCGCTGCTGAGAGGGACGCTCGACCTGCTGATTCTGAAAGCGCTCGCCGCTGGTGAGCTTCACGGCCTCGGCGTGTCGCGGCGAGTCGAACAAATCACGAGGGGTACGTTCACGGTGCCACCCGGCTCTCTGTTCCCGGCGCTCCACCGATTGGAAGAAGCGGGCTGGCTCGTCTCGAAATGGGAGGCCTCGGAAAACAATCGCCGCGCCAAGTACTACGGCCTGACGAAAGCCGGACGTAAACAGCTGGGCGAGGAGACGGCCCAATGGCAGCGGATCGCGCTGGTGATCGCGCAAGCGCTGGAGGCCTGACATGCGCGCCATCGCACGTCTTCGTGCTGCGTGGCGGAATCTCCTGTATCGCGACCGCGTCGATCGCGATCTCGACGACGAACTCGCCGCGGTGTTCGACACCGCGGTCGAGGAACGGGTGCACGCGGGAGTCGATCTCGCTGAAGCGCGGCGATTGACGAATCTCGAACTGGGGCGGAAGGATTCGATTGCTACCGAAGTGCGCCAGCGGCGTGCCGGCGCAGGCCTGGACGCCTTCCTCCAGGATGCGCGCTATGGCGCCCGCGTGCTTCGAAGCAATCCGATCTTCACCCTCACGGCTGCCCTCTCGCTCGCGATCGGCATCGGCGCCACGACAACGATCTTTACAATCGCCAACGGCTTGCTCCTTCGGGCCGCGCCAGGCGCCGCGGATCCGGATTCGCTCGTCGACATCGTCCGCGCCGAAAAAGGCCGCTTTGGCCTGTCGCTGAGTCCCTACGCCGACTATCTCGAAATGCGGCAGCGCGTCAGCACGCTCGACAGCGTGTACGCCTATCAGCTCGATCTGGAGTCGCTCAGCCTCCGCCAAGGCGGCGGCGCGGAGCGCGTGTTCGCGGGCATCGTCACGCCAAATTATTTCACCGCGCTCGGCGTGTCCGCGGCGGCCGGACGGGTCTTCGGCGAGGGGGACGCCACTGAGGCGCTGGTAGTCCTGAGCCACGGATTCTGGACGCGTCGCTTCAACGCGGATCCAGCGATCGTCGGACGAGCGGTGCACCTCAAAGGCCGGCCCTACGTCGTCGCTGGCGTCGCGCCCGAGCAGTTTCGCGGCATGACCGTGATTGCACCCGATCTATGGCTTCCGATTTCCGCGAACCTCGATTCGGCAAAGCTGATCATCGGCGGCCGGTTGAAGCCGGGCGTGACAAGGGCGCAGGCGGCCGCGGAAGTGTCGGCGGTCGGCCGCACGCTCGGCCGCGATCGCCGATTCCCAAGGGATGACGAGTGGACGGTGACGTTCTCGTCTCCCATCCCGGCCATCCTGCGCGGTGTCGCGGCGGCCTTCCTCTCGCTGCTCATGATCCTCGTGTCGCTGGTGCTCTTGATCGCTTGCGCGAATGTCGCGGGCATCCTGCTGGCGCGTGCCACGGCGCGCCGGCGAGAGATTGCGGTGCGCGTCGCCATCGGTGCCGGTCGGGCCCGTCTCGTTCGCCAGCTCCTCACCGAGTCCACGATGCTCTTCGGCCTGGGAGGGGTAGTCGGTGTCGGCCTGGCGCGGGTAATGACCTCGCTCTTGCTGACGCTGCTGCCGGCGTTTCCGGTGCCGATCAGCGTGGCGGTTTCACTCGACTGGCGCGTGCTGGCGTTTGCTGCCGTGCTCTCGTTCATCGCGGCTCTGCTCTCCGGTCTCGCGCCCGCCCTGCACGCGTCGCGCGCCGATGTGGTCACAGCGCTCAAGGATGAATCACAGGGAGCGTCGGATCGACTCCGGCTCCGGCATGCCTTCGTGATCGCGCAGGTGGCGTTCAGCGTCGTGCTCGTCATCGCCGCAGGCCTGCTCGGCCGTGCGCTCGGCCGCGTCGCGGCAGTGGATCAGGGCTTCGATCCACGTGGCGTCGAGGTCGTGTCGGTCGATCTCGCGATGGCGGGCTACGGCCGGGGCCCTGGGCAGCAATTCGCGCGAGACCTGGTCGAGCGGGTGCGCCGCCTGCCCGGTGTGGAGGCGGCCACGCTGGCGGATCGGGTGCCGGGCGGACCGATGCAGACGGAGGCGGTGCGAGAGCGCGGTCAGGCGCCACCTGCCGCTCCGCCCGTACCCGCGTCGTGGAACGTGGTGGAACCCGACTATTTCAGAACACTTCGAATTCCGATCATCGCCGGTCGCGACTTCACCGCGGCCGATCGCGAAAGCGCGCAGCCAGTCGCCATCGTCGACGAATCGACGGCACGTCGTTTGTGGCCTGGAGAGGACGCCGTCGGCAAGTTCCTGCCGGGCGCAGAGCCGCGGCTGGTGATCGGCGTTGCCCGCGATGTGAAATCGGCCGGAGGCGGCAGGCCGACGGCCGTGCTTGTCTTCTACGCGCCGCTGCAGCAGCGCTATTCATCGCAGTTGACCATTCTTGCTCGGACGACCGGCGGCGAACATCTGGCGAGCGCCATTCGCACGCTCGTGGCCTCCATGGATCCGAATCTACCAATCCTGACCACTCAGATGCTGGAACAACGCCAAACGGGCCCGGTGGTGTTGCAGCTGCGGACGGCGGCACTCGTCTCGGGCGGCGTCGGGCTCGTGGGCCTGTTGCTCGCGTCGATCGGTGTGTACGGCGTAACGACATACGCCGTCGTGCAGCGGACGCGCGAGATCGGTGTCCGGATGACGCTCGGCGCGCAGCACGGCGACGTTGTGCGGATGGTCCTGCGGCAGGGTATGTCCCTCGTCGCGACCGGCGCTGCGATCGGAGTGCTGCTCGCGGCTGGCATGTCGCAAGTCCTGCGCAGGCTGCTGTACGGCGTGCCTACGCTCGACCCCGTGACATTCGGCGGCGCGCTCCTCCTGTTCGCCGCCGTCGGGTTTGCCGCGTGCTATATCCCCGCACGCCGCGCCACCCGTATCAGCGCCGTGGAGGCGCTCCGCTATCAGTGAGCTGTCCGCCTGCGCACCATTTGTTTGTAACCAAATCCATCGCTGGACAAATCGCACTCATCGAAAAGCTGGAGAGCGCAGCGTACCCGCTTCACGTCAGAGGTTCCCTCAGGTGCGCCGCTGACACACCGCTGTCGAATCAGAACGAATTCGACGCTGTCAGAAACGGGCTCGTTTCGAGCAGTTCGAGACATGGCGGAGAGAGTGGGATTCGAACCCACGGTAGGGTTTCCCCTACACACGCTTTCCAAGCGTGCTCCTTCAACCACTCGGACATCTCTCCGTTTAGAATCAATCACTTGCGAGCGGTCTGCAACAGGATAGCGCAAAACCTCCCTTCACGCACATTCGATTCGACATCTCGCGCGATTCCAATCGCTTAGCAAGACGGAAGCGAGATCCTCCACGCCGAATTGTGTCAGAC
>JBKPNQ010000187.1:0-10127 GCA_046732715.1 Acidobacteriota bacterium
GTTCAGTTGACCAAACAGGCCAAGCTACTGTGCCGATTGCACTAAGTCAAGGCACCGAGCGATGTGGCTATGTTGTCATATAAAGTACTTCTAAAAACCATCAAATCCGTGTGCGGAGACCCGAAAGTGAACATACTACCCGTCGTTTCAGATCTGAAACGATAGCATAAGCCTTTTTATTTCAGAGACTTACGTTATATGGCAGGGGTGGCCTTCCCCTTGCTCTTTTTGACGTCGTGCCTGGAGGCTTTATGCGTCTTTCCAGTCGAGTATTGTTAACGGCTCTTTTGCTCGTGATGTTAGGGACCGATCTCGCGTACGCCCAAAACAAGGGCAGCGGGAATGAAAACGGAAACAGCAACAGCTCGAAGCAACTCATGGTTTTGGGCACGTCTGTCGATCGTGTCAACCAGACCCTCACGATTCAGGGGCTGAACTTCGGATCGCAGCCGCCGCAAGTCTGGTGTGAGATGTACCTGATGTCGGTCATCTCGGCGACTGACAGCCAAGTCATCCTGTTCTTGCCGGCCGGGATGCCCGACGGTTCACATCTCTTGACCGTCAGCCGCGGGAACGGCGACAAGGACATCGGCTTCTTCAACATGTATGTGGGCACGCCCGGGAAGGGACCTGCCGGTCCCGCCGGGCCGCAAGGACCTGCCGGACCTGCTGGACCGAAGGGGGATACAGGCGCAGCGGGCGCCACTGGTCCAGCAGGACCGGCGGGACCTGCCGGTCCCCAAGGACAGACCGGCGCCGTGGGGCCTGCTGGGCCCGTCGGCCCCGCGGGACCGATCGGCCCAGCAGGACCGATCGGACCAGCGGGACCCGTCGGACCGCAGGGGGCGGTCGGACCGGTCGGACCCGCTGGTCCGGCTGGCGCTCAGGGACCTCAAGGGCCGCAAGGACCCGCGGGACCGCAGGGCGCCACTGGCGCCACCGGGGCAACCGGAGCGACGGGCCCGATGGGACCGCAAGGGCCCCCTGGACTGAGCGGTCAGCAGGTGGTTTCGACGGCGTTGGCAACGGTGACGTTGTCCACGCTTGGGCAAACGGCGACACTCGACGTCGGGTGTCCGACGGGCAAGCGGGTGCTCGGGGGCGGATACGAGAGTAGCGCCAATGCCGCAGTTCATACGCTCGCGTCGTTTCCCTTGACCCAGACATCGTGGCGGGTCGCCCTTCGATTGAGTCAGGATGGACCGGTCACGTTCACGTTCCGCGTCTACGCAGTCTGCGCATTCTCGAATTGATCTGACATGGACGGCAGGTGTGCCGTGCCTGCCGTCCATGTTCGCGCCCAGTTTCCGGCTCCCCACTCCCGGCTCCCCGATTCTTTGAGTTGTCAGTTTGCAGTTGTCAGTTTCCAGTTGCCAGTTGCCCGTTGTCAGTCGCCAGTTGCCAGTTTCCAGTTCTGCTCAAGCCAGCAGCCAGAAACCAGCAGCCGGTAGCCAGCCGGCGAACGGCGAACGCGAACTGCGAGTCGCGAATCGCGAAACCCCGAATCGCGAACCCCGAACCGCTATAATCTAATCACCTATGAAAGGGGCGACGGCTGCAACGGCGCGGCAGCGATGGGAGCGGGAGGTGCTCGAGCCGGCGCTGGCGAAGGCGCCCGAGCGCAGCGTGTCCTTTACGACGATTTCCGGACGTCCGATCGAACGGCTCTACACTCCGGAAGACGTTTCGAGCCTTCACTACGAGCGTGATCTGAATCATCCTGGTGAATTCCCGTATACGCGCGGAATCCACCCAACCGGCTATCGCGGCAAGCTCTGGACCATGAGGCAGTTTGCCGGGTTCGGCACCCCTGAAGAGACGAACGAGCGGTACAAGGCGCTCCTCGCCGCAGGCGGGACGGGTCTGAGTGTGGCCTTCGATCTGCCGACGTTGATGGGGCGCGATCCGGACCACGAGCTGTCGCTCGGTGAAGTCGGCAAGTGTGGTGTCAGCGTCGTCTCGCTCGCGGACATGGAGCGATTGTTTGACGGGATCTCGCTTCGCGATATCACGACGTCGATGACGATCAACTCGCCGGCGCCGATGATCTTCGCAATGTATCTGGCAGTGGCCGAGAAGCAGGGGGCGGACTGGCAGACGCTTTCGGGCACGATTCAGAACGACATCCTCAAGGAATTCATCGCGCAGAAGGAGTACATCTTCCCGCCGCGCGAGTCGATGCGCCTGATCACCGACATCTTCGCGTTCTGTTCCAGAGAGGTCCCGCGCTGGAACACTGTGTCGGTCAGCGGCTATCACATCCGCGAGGCGGGATCGACCGCGCTCCAGGAACTGGCGTTCACGCTGCGCGACGGCATCGAGTACATCCAGTACGGCATCGATGCTGGACTCGACGTCGACGACTTCGCACCGCGCATCTCCTTTTTCTTCAATTCACACAGTGACTTCTTCGAGGAGATTGCCAAGTTCCGCGCGGCGCGAAAGCTGTGGGCTGTTGTCATGCGCGACCGGTTCGGGGCCAAGGACGAGCGGTCGTGGAAGTTGCGTTTCCACACGCAGACGGCTGGCGTCTCGCTCACCGCGCAACAGCCGTACAACAACGTGGTGCGCACGGCGTTGCAGGCGCTGGCTGCGGTGCTCGGCGGCACGAACTCGCTCCACACGAATTCGCTCGACGAGGCCCTGTCGCTGCCGACGGCCGAGGCCGCGACGCTGGCGCTCAGGACCCAGCAGATCCTGGCGCATGAAAGCGGCGTTACCAACACCGTCGATCCGCTTGGCGGTTCGTGGTTCCTCGAGCGCCTGACCCTCGACATGGAGCAGGGAGCCACGCAGTACTTCGAGACGATCGATCGGTTGGGCGGCATGGTTGAAGCGATCGAGCAGGGATTTCCCCAGCGCGAAATTGCGGAGGCGTCGTACAAATTTCAGCAGGCCGTCGAACGTGCCGATAAGGTGATTGTCGGCGTCAACGACTTCGTGCAGGAGGACGGGGCGCCGGTTCCGATCCTCTATATCGACGAGACGACCGCGGAGCGGCAGCTGATGCGGCTCAACGAGCTCAAGCGTACTCGCGATAACGGTCTCGTGGCCCGGTCGCTGGACGCTCTTCGCGATGCGGCGCGCGGCACGGCGAACACGATGTATCCGCTGCTCGATTGCGCCCGCGCGTACGCCACTGTCGGCGAGATGTGCGATGCACTCAGGGGCGTGTGGGGCGAATACGAGGAAGAGCCGTTAATCTGAGTTTTGCAACTTCCCAGTGCCCAGTGTCCAGTGGTTCCTTGAACCGGCCGGCAACTGCGAACTGAACTGGAGAATGGAGACTGGAAACTGGAAGCTGACTCGAAGCGAAAAATCCGCGTCGTCATCGCGAAACCAGGACTGGACGGTCACGACCGGGGAGCCAAGGTGATCGCCCGCGCGCTTCGCGACGCGGGAATGGAAGTGATCTACACCGGCCTGCGTCAGACACCGGAGCAGATCGTGGCGGCTGCGCTGCAGGAGGACGCCGACGTGATCGGACTCTCGATCCTGTCCGGCGCGCACATGCACATCTGTCCGCGGCTGATGGATCTGCTGAAGGAAAAGGGCTTGGACGACGTGCTGGTCGTCGTGGGCGGCATTATTCCAGACGTGGACATTCCGAAGCTGCAGGACGCGGGAGTCAAGGGGATCTTCCTCCCGGGGACGCCGATGCAGGAGATCATCACGTTCATCACCGAGCATGTCAGGACGCGAATGGAGCAGGTCTGATGCCGCATAAGCTGCTGCTGGCGGACGACAGCATCACCATTCAGCGCGTCATCGAACTGACGTTTGCCGATGAAGACGTGCACGTGCGTGCGGTGGGCGACGGCAAGTCGGCCATCGCCAGCATTCAATCCGAGCGCCCCGACATCGTCCTCGCGGACGTTGGTATGCCGGAACGCGACGGTTACGAGGTCGCGGAGTTTATCAAAGGAGACCCTCAGCTCGCGAGCATCCCCGTGCTGCTGCTGACGGGGGCGTTCGAGCCGATCGATGAATCACGCGCGCGAGCCGTCGGATGCGACGGCGTGCTCGTCAAACCTTTCGAGCCTCAAATGGTCATCAATCGCGTCAAGGATCTGCTTGCCGGCCGCCGGTCGGGCGGCGGTTTGTGGGGTAACAAGGCGAAGCCGTCGCCATCGCAGGAATCGACGCCAGCGGCTCCGACCAATGATGCGAACCCGCAACCTGCCGTTCCTGGGGAGGCGGCGGCCACATCTGCATCGCTCGAGGATTATTTCGATCGCCTCGACGCGGCCTTTGCGAGCGTCGAAGCCGCCACGGAGGCCCACGGTGTCGCCAGGGCGGCGACCCGAGCACCGGGCGTTGTGCCGCCAGCAGATGTCGGAGCTGGATCCTCATCAGGGCTGGCGAAGCACGATCTCGAGGGATGGGATCCCGATCTGACGGGCGATCCGATCAACCCGGCCGCAGCACCGACACGGCCTCTGGTGCCGGCCGGCGTGCAACCGCCGCCAGCAGCTGCGGCAGTGCAGCCGGGGCCCGCTCGGCCGGCGGTGTCGTCGGCTCCGGCGGCACCAATTCCCTTCAAGCCGACGGCGCAGGCGCCAGCGGATACCGCGAGGTCAGCGCCCGAAGCGGCGGCGCCGCCGTCGCCCGCTTCGCCTGTCGCGATTCCATTTGCCGCACCTGCTGCGGTTGCAGCGCCTGCTCCAGTTGCTCCGCCGGTTGAGCCTCGGCCGGCGGCGTCAGCGCCGGCACCGGTGGCCGAACCTGAAGAGCCGAAGGCGCCGACCGTGGCGCCTTCACCGGCGATGGTGGCAGCACCAACTCCCGTGCCTCCGATCGCGCTCGGCCGGACGCCGTTGCCGTCATTGGCGGATGCGTTCGCCGCGCTGCTTTCGGCAGAGCAGGGGCGCTCGATCTCGCCGTCGAAAGTTGGCGCGCCGAACGTGTCCGATCAGGCTATCGACGACATCGTCAACCGGGTTATCGCGCGTATGACGGATCAATCCGTGCGCGACAGTGTGATTCAGGTCGCTGAACGGCTCGTTCGAGAAGAAATCGAGCGAATTAAGTTGGGACAATAAGCAATTGGTGGATTGGAGAAGTGGGGCAACTGTGAATTGGCTCCGCACGCGCTACCGCGCGTGTCGTGAACGCGCGGCAGTAGCCGCGCGAGGCGAATTCATCAATCCACCAATCCACTAATTCACCAATCCACTAATTCATAATTCACTAATTCACCAATTGTCGTAGCTGTCTTATGCCCGTAGGTTTCGACCTGAACCAGCCCGTGACCGTTCCCGACAAGCCAGCTCTCGAAGGACTTGAACAGAAATGGATGGCGCGTTGGGACGCTGACGGCGTGTATCGCTTCGATCGCACTCGTCCGCGGCCTGAGGTTTTCTCGATCGATACACCGCCGCCGACGGTGAGCGGGTCGCTTCACGTCGGCCACGTGTTTTCCTATACGCACACCGACGTCATCGCGCGTTTTCAGCGGATGCGCGGCAAAGCGGTGTTCTATCCGATGGGATGGGACGACAACGGCCTTCCAACCGAACGACGGGTGCAGAACTATTTCGGTGTGCGCTGCGACCCATCCCTGCCCTACGACGCGTCGTTTGTTCCGCCGGAGAAGGCAGGGAAGCAGGTCATCCCGGTCTCGCGTCCGAATTTCATCGAGCTCTGCGCGCGGTTGACAGCCGAAGACGAGAAAGCCTTCGAGCGGCTGTGGAGATACCTTGGCCTGTCGGTGGACTGGTCGATGACCTACGCGACCATCGACCGACGATCGCAGCGAATCTCCCAGCTCTCATTTCTACGTCTCCTGCGCCAGGGGATGGCGTATCAGCTCGAGGCGCCGACGCTCTGGGACGTGGACTTTCGCACTGCCGTCGCGCAGGCCGAGCTCGAAGACCGGGACCAGCCGGGGGCGTACCATCGCATTCGCTTTCGGATCGCGGATCGCGACGACTTTGTGACGATCGACACAACCCGGCCTGAACTGATCCCGGCATGTGTGGCGCTGGTGGCACATCCGGACGACGAACGCTACAAGCCGCTCTTCGGCAAGGATGTGGTCACCCCACTCTTTGGCGTCCGCGTGCCGGTTCGTCCACACGGGCTGGCCGATCCGGAGAAGGGCACTGGCGTCGCGATGATCTGCACGTTCGGCGACGTTACCGATGTGACGTGGTGGCGCGAACTGAATCTTCCGGTGCGCGCGATCATTCAAGCGAACGGAGCCTTGAAGCCGATCACGTGGGGGGAACGAGGGTGGGAGTCCACCGACGTGGCGGGGGCACAGGCGAACTACGATCAGCTCACAGGGCTGTCGGCGGTCAAGGCTCGGGCGCGCATCGTTGATCAGCTGAAGGCGTCTGGCGACCTGCTCGGCGAGCCGCGACCGATCACGCACGCGGTGAAGTTTTACGAGAAAGGCGATCGGCCGCTCGAGATCGTGACCAGCCGTCAGTGGTTCATCAAGACGATGGAGCTTCGGGATCGGTTGCTGGCGCGCGGACAGGAGCTGCAGTGGCATCCGGCCTACATGCGGACGCGCTACGAGAACTGGATCAACGGCCTGGCCGGCGACTGGTGCATCAGCCGTCAGCGATTTTTTGGCGTGCCGTTCCCGGTATGGTACAAGGTGCGCGCGGACGGATCCGTCGATCACGACGCTCGTCTGCTGGCGCGCGAGGAACAGTTGCCGGTGGATCCGTCCACAGACGTTCCCGAAGGCTATACGAACCAACAGCGTAACCAGCCTGGAGGATTCTCCGGCGATCCCGACATCATGGATACCTGGGCGACCTCGTCGTTGACGCCGCAGATCGTCTCGCGCTGGGAGGAAGACGGCGATCTGTTCGCGCGCGTGTTCCCGATGGACGTCCGCCCCCAGGCCCACGACATCATCAGGACATGGCTTTTCGATACCGTTCTCCGCTCCCAGTTCGAGTTCGATTCGCTGCCGTGGAAACATGCGGCGATTTCCGGCTGGGTGCTCGACCCTGATCGCAAGAAGATGTCGAAGTCGAAGGGCAACGTCGTGACGCCGTTGGCGCTGCTCGAAGAGCACGGCTCCGACGGCGTCCGCTACTGGGCGGCCAGTGGACGGTCTGGGACCGACACCGCCTTCGATGCCGGCCAGATGAAGGTCGGCCGGCGGCTCGCCATCAAACTGTTGAACGCATCCCGGTTCGTTCTCGCCAAGCCCGAGCCGAACGGCCCCGTGACCGTCTCCGTCGATCGCGGCCTGCTCGCGCGGCTGGCGCGCATCGTGCGCGAGTCAACCGCCGATCTCGAGGAGTTCAACTACACCCGGGTGCTCGAGCGGAGCGAGACGTTTTTCTGGTTCTTCTGTGACGACTACCTCGAGCTGGTCAAGAGTCGCCGGTATGGCGATCAAGGCGCAGCCCTCGCCGCGTCGGCCAACGGTGCGCTGCTGACGGCGCTGTCGGCGATGTTGCGGTTGTTTGCGCCGTTCTTGCCGTTCGTCACGGAAGAAGTCTGGTCGTGGTGGCGGACCGGGTCGATCCACCACGCTCGGTGGCCGTCGCCGGAAGAGGTGTTGTCGGCCTGCGGTGGGGCTGAGGATTCGCGCGGCATCGAGGCCCTCGAGTTTGCGTCGGCGGTACTCGGAGCGATTCGCAAGAAAAAATCAGAGGAACAGCGTCCGCTCAAGACCCCGGTGGCTCGGGCAGTCGTTCGCGCGCCTGACGCCTTGCTGGCGCTGCTGCCCGACATCGAGCGCGATCTGTCCGCCGCCGGGTTGATTCAGCGGATCGAGACCGCCGCGGCCGAGATGCTGCAGGTCGACGTGGAGTTGTCCGCGGCCGATTCGCCATCAGAGGAGCGCGCCCAATGAGATCGGTGCCGTTCGGACCGCTGGAACCGGCGCTCTATCGCGAGGCCGTTCGTCGAGCGCTCGCCGAAGATCTGGGGTGGGGAGACGTCACGACAGAGGCGACGGTCGATCCCCAGCTCCGAGCTCGTGGCGAGATCATCGCAAAGAGTGACTGCGTGATCGCGGGGCTCGACATCGCCGCGGAGGCATTTCGTCAGCTCGACCCGGCCGTGGTCTTCACGAAGAACGTCGAAGACGGCCGGCGCTGTTCTTCGGGAACATCTGTCGCCGTGGTTCGGGGCTCCGCCGCCGCGATGTTGACGGCGGAACGAACGGCATTGAATTTCCTCCAGCGACTCTCCGGGATTGCGTCGGTCACCAGGCGCTTCGTCGACGCGACCGGCGGCACAATCACCGTGCTCGATACGCGCAAGACGACGCCGACGCTCCGGGCACTCGAGAAGTACGCGGTGCGGGCTGGCGGTGGCACCAACCATCGCGCCGGGCTCGATGACGGCATTCTGATCAAAGACAACCACATTCGTCTCGGCGGCGGCGTCGCCGAAGTGCTTCGCAAGATGAAAGCGGCGCGGCATGAGATGCCGATCGAGATCGAGGCTCAGAGCCTGGAACAGGTCGATCAGGCGATCGCCGCTGGCGCGGACATCATCCTGCTCGACAACCTGTCGATCGACGACGCCTGTGCTGCCGTCCGGCGAATAGGCGGCCGCGCCAAGATCGAACTCTCAGGTGGGGTCACGCTCGACCGGATCTCCGAGCTCGCGCGCACCGGCGCCGACTATGTTTCGGTGGGCGCCCTGACGCACTCGGCGCCAGCCGTTGACCTCAGCTTCGAACTCGAACCGGAGTCGCCGGGGGTCGAAGCGACGAAGGCTTCCTCGTCGGCAGAACCGACTCGAACCTGACCGCCATGTTTGATCCGGTCCCTGAGGACGTGGCTCGCGCGTTGGCAGCCACGGCCCCTCGGAGAGGTGCCTTCGGCGATCCCACGTATTTCCTCACTGAGACATCATCGACGAACGACGTGGCGGCTTCACTCGCCGAGCGCGGTGCGCCGGAAGGGACGACGATCGTTGCCTCTGGCCAGACCGCCGGCCGCGGCCGCTTCGGTCGCTCCTGGTTCTCGCCGCCCGGTGCGGGCCTGTATGTCTCGATCGTGTGTCGCAACGAACACGCCGCGCCTTTTGTCACGCTTGCCGGCGGTGTCGCGGCAGCCGAAGGGATTCGCGCCGCGACGGGGTTGCCGGTTCACATCAAATGGCCCAATGACATCGTGATTGAGGCAACGGCTCCCGCCCGGCGACGCAAGCTGGCCGGAGTTCTCGCCGAAGCCTCGACGGGCGCCGAAGGACTGCAGTACGTCATACTCGGCATCGGCATCAACCTGCGCCAGGCTGCGTATCCGTCGGAATTGTCCGATCGCGCGACCTCAATTGAAGCGGAGCTCGGGCGGACAGCCGACGATGCGGCGGTGCTGGTTGAAACGCTGTCGTCCTTTGCTGGTTGGTTTGCGCAGCTCTCACGCGGAGACTCACACGATCTCCTGGCGCGCTGGCGCGAGCTCGCGCCATCTGCCCGCGGCGCGTCGCTCGAGTGGGACGCACCAAACGGCGTGATGATCGGCGTCTCAGCCGGACTGGCCGACGACGGCGCGTTGCTGGTCAGGGTCGGCGAACGGGTCGAGCGAATCATCTCAGGCGAACTGCGCTGGAAGTGAACGAACCTCGTAGAACGTCGCGGAACGGCTTCAAGCGAGTACCACAGCGGCGAGCGAGAGCGCGTGTCGGGGAGTCCGAGGGGCGAAGCCCTCGGGGTGATAGCGAGCGCAGCGAGCCACGCGACCGGAGCGAGCCGGCGCAGCGGCGAGCGAGAGCGCGTGTCGGGGAGTCCGAGGGGCGAAGCCCCTCGGAGTGATCATGCTGTTAGCAATAGACGTCGGCAACACGAATATTGTGCTTGGCGTATTCGAAGGCGCCAGGCTGGCGCAGAGCTGGCGGCTGGCGACGCTGCGCGAGCGGACGGCAGACGAAGTGGGCATCCTCGTGACCCATCTCTTTGCGAACAAGGCCATTCCGATCGAACGCGTCACCGGAATCATCCTGTCCTCGGTGGTGCCGCCGCTCACGCGGACGATGGAAGAGATGGGGGAGCGGTACTTCGGCCACACGCCGCTGACCGTCGATCCCGGAACGAATACCGGCATGCCGATCTTCTATACGCCGGCGTCGGACGTGGGCGCCGATCGCGTCGTCAACGGCGTCGCGGCCTACGAGGCCTACGGCCGCGCCACGCAGTGTCCGGT
>JBKPNQ010000188.1:0-10456 GCA_046732715.1 Acidobacteriota bacterium
CGCCGGGCTCCTACTTCGAGTTTCGAGTTTCGAGTTGCCAGTTACCAGTTGCCAGTTGCCAGTTGCCAGTTACTTCATTTATCGCCGTGTGTTCGTTCGTCCGATATCGACGCGGAACTCACCACGGTTGTCGTCGAAACCGTCGTCGTTCACGCCAAGGAACAGCTGCCCGTCCGCCGGCATTTTGAGCGTGACGCCGCTGCCGATCGCGAACGCCTGACCGTTCGCGCCGATGCGCCCGATCAACGCGCCCGCCAGAACATTCGGAAGTGGCGCGTTCGCCGCTTTACGTCCAGACTTCGATCCAAACGGCGTCGCGACGTCGTTCGCGTCGCCACTCAGCTGGACTTCGCCGTTCGCGTTGAAGCTGAGGGACTGATCCTTCTTGACCACGATCCCGGTGGATGTCCATGCTTGTCGGGGTGACACGACAATGCCACCGCCGCTCGCGGACGCCAGGTTCGCAGTCGGCGAGGAATCGTTCGACGTGCTTGCCGGCGCGTTGGACGGACGCGCCAGGATGATGTGGCTGATCTCGTTCGACGCGAGATCGCGATCGCCGGATCGGCCTCTGATCGTCATCCGAAGCGGGGAACTGCCACCAATGTCGACCAGTCGGCCATTGACGAGCTCTCCGCTCCTCAGGATCACGGTGGGTCTGCCGCCAGGGATCTTCGCCCAGTCAGCATCGCTCATCGAGCTCCCGCCGAAATCGATAACAGCGACGTCATCGGTCGCGATGTGGCGCTCGGTCCCGTTGACCTTGACGGTGAAGCCCACCCCACTCATGTCCATCAGCTCACCGTTGAGCTTCTCACCCGACCGTAAGGTTAACGTGGCGCTTTCCTGCGCCAGAGCGATCGCCGGAAACGTCAGCGCGACCACCGAGAGCGCGAGAATCGTACGCTTGAACATCGTTGCCTCCTGCGTCTTTCCTGCTAAGTTCACTTGGCCCGGCCGTCACGGCTGAGCTACAAGACATCGTTTTCGTCACTTTCAAAATGTGCAAGCGGGGGGCCACCCGGTCAGCGCGCAAATCCCGCCGGAACCTCAGCAGTTTGTGGCCCAAAAACGTCAAAAACCCATGAAAAACCGCCCTATATAATGGTCAGTATGCATCTGCCAGCGGCCACTGCGGTTGATTCGCACCTCCGGTCGGATTACCTCCCCAACGGCCTGAAAGTGGTGGTTCGTGAGATTCACACGGTGCCGTTGGTGTCAGTGTGGTGTTGGTATCGCGTCGGGTCGGCCGACGAAGTGCCCGGCCGCACCGGTGTTTCACATTGGGTCGAGCACATGAATTTCAAGGGGACCGTCAACATCCCCCGCGAACAGATGAAAGGCATCGTCGAGCGAATCGGTGGCGTGTGGAACGGCTATACGTGGATCGATCAAACGACATATCTCGAAACCGCCGGACGCGGCGGCCTCGACCAAATGTTGTTCCTGGAGGCCGAGCGGATGGCGTATGGCCTGTTCGAGCCCTCGGAATGCGAGTCCGAACGCACCGTCATCATTTCGGAACTGCAGGGCGGAGAGAACGATCCCGATCAGCTCCTCGATACTGAGGTCACCGCGACGGCCTTCCGAGCGCATCCGTACCGCCACCCGACGATTGGATGGCTCGACGATCTCCGATCGATGACTCGGGATGATCTGTACGCACACTACAAACGGTTCTACATCCCGAACAACGCCACCCTCGTCGTGGTCGGGGACGTCGAGGCCGACGACGTGCTCAGACGGGCCGAGGCTCACTTTGCGTCAATTCCGCAGGGCCCTGACCCGAATCGGTGTCGCGCTGCCGAGCCCGCGCAGATCGGAGAGCGGCGACTTCTTATCGAGCGCGAAGGCACTACCGGCTACGTGAAAGCGGTGTTTCATGCCCCGGCGGCAAACGATCCCGATTTCTTCCCGATGCTCGTGCTCGATGCCATTCTGACGGGGGCCAAGGGCGTGAATCTCTGGTCGAGTTTCCGTGTCGCGCCGCCACAACGGCGGGCGCGCTTGTATACGGCGCTGGTGGAACGGGGACTGGCGTCAGCAGTTTCCGGCGTCATCATGCCGACCGCTGAGCCTTACCTGTACACGCTTTCGTTCACGGCAATCGACGGCGTTCGGTTGGAGGCGGTTGAATCGGCGGCGTTCGACGAAATCGAAAAAGTTCGCGTCGGCGGCGTGGACCCGGCGGAGGTCGCGTGCGCCTCTCACCAACTTCGGGCGCGACTCGTCTTTGAAAACGACAGCGTCACCAACATCGCTCACCAGATTGGATACTTCGAGACGGTCGCGGGGCCCGGGTTTTTTTCCTCGTTGTTGCAGCGAATCGAAGCGGTAACGCCCGAAGAGGTGTGGGATGTCGCACGCCGGCGCCTCCGGCCAGCAGCGCGCACCGTCGGGTGGTTCCGGCCTGCTGACCCGTCCCGAACGGGCTCGCGCCGAGCCGGCGCGGAATCGGACTGAGAAATGTCGTCATCCCTTGCCGCCGGGCTCTCTCCCGTCAGGCAGACGCTCGACAATGGCGCGGTCGTCATTGTCCAGGAGACCTCCTCGATCCCGTCGGTCGCCATCAACGCCACGTTTCTGGCCGGCAGCCTTTACGAACCCGACAATCTGCCGGGTCTGGCGTCTCTGACCTCCCGGGTCATCGACCGAGGCACGACTCGGCGGAACGCGGAGACCATCGCCGAGCAACTCGACGCCCGCGGTGTGTCGCTCCGAATCACCGCGACCCGCCACACCATGACGTTTTCGAGTACCTGTCTGGCCGAGGACTTCGCCGACGTGCTCGACATCATCGTGGACATCGCCAGGTGTCCGAGCTTTCCCGAGACGGAGGTTGAAAAGCGCCGAGCCGAATCCATCACCGCGATTCGGCAGGACGACGACAATCCCGCGGTTCAGGCGGTCGAGACACTTTCAGAAATGCTCTATGGCGCGTCGCATCCTTACGGCCGGCGGGTCAAAGGATCGCTCGACTCACTCGAACGAATCACCCGCGACGCGATTTGGCGGTTTCAGACCCGATACATCAGGCCCGCTGTGTTGTCGCTCGTGATCGTAGGCGATGTCCCCGCGAGGCAAGCGATCGACCGTGCCGCGACCACGCTCGAGGGCTGGACCGGCGCGCCGGAGCGTCCGGTCGTCGTCCCGCCACCCTCAGGTGCGGTTACGCGAAGCGTTCGCGAGATCCCGATGGTAGGCAAGTCACAGACCGACATCGCGTATGGCTTCACCACCATCAGCCGCCTGGACCCGCGTTACTACGCGTATTGGATGATGAACAACATTCTCGGACAGTTCGGTCTCGGCGGCCGCCTGGCCGACAATATCCGCGAGCGTCAGGGGATGGCGTACTACGCGTTCAGTTCGTTTGATCCGACCGTCGGGGAAGGGCCTCTCGTGGTGCGGGCTGGCGTCGATCCGTCAAACGTGCAGCGCACGATCGACGCCATCGACGCGGAGGTTCGCGCGCTCGGCGAGGACGGGCCCACCGAGATCGAAGTGGATGAAACCAGAGGTTACCTGGTCGGATCGATTCCGCGACTGCTCGAAACGAACTACAGCATCGCGGCGTTCCTGCAGAGCACCGAACAGTTTGGTCTTGGCCTCGACTACGATCGCCGCCTTGCCGCCCTGATCGAGGCGGTCACGATCGATGAGATCCGGTCGGCCGCCGAAGATGTGCTGCGTCCCGAGCGCGCGTCCATCGCGATTGCCGGCCCACGTCCGGACGGTGGAGCGGCGTCATGACCGAGCGCGGCCTCACCCGCGCGGTCTTCTTTGACGTCGACTTTACGCTGATATATCCAGGGCCGAGATTTCAGGCCAGCGGCTACCACGACTTTTGCGCCCGGTATGGGATCGACGTCGATCAGTCGAAATTTGCCCGCGCCGTTGCCGACGCGGCCTCTGGCCTCGACACCAGCGACGACATCTACGATCCCCAGCTTTACGTCGACTACACCAGACGCATCATTGAAGGCATGGGCGGCCACGGTCCGGCCGTCGAGCAGGTGGCTCGCGAGATCTACGACGAGTGGGCGGCCTGCGATCATTTCACGATGTACGAAGACGTGCCGGACGTCCTTCGTGCGTTGCACGCGTCTGGGCTGAAGATTGGATTGATTTCGAACTCGCACCGCTGCCTCAGCTCATTCGAGGCACACTTCGATCTTGCTGGATTGTTCAGCGTGGCCGTTTCATCGGTCGAGCATGGCTACCTGAAACCTCATCGGAGCATTTTCGAAGCGGCGCTCCGAGGCGCGGGGGTCCAGGCGTCGGAAGCGGTCATGGTGGGGGACAGCCTCACGCACGATGTCGATGGTGCGCGGAGACTTGGGATGCGCGGCGTGCTCGTCGCGCGATCGGGTCCGGTCGAGGCACCTCCCGATGTGCCGGTGATCCAGTCACTGAGGGAGTTGGCGGCGTTATTGTAACAATTCGCAATTCGCAATTCGCAATTCGCAATTCGCAATTCGCAATTCGCAATTCGCAATTCGCAATTCGCAATTCGCTACGGCGCCTTCTTCGCCATCAGGTACTGGCCGCGGCCTGCTTCACGCGAGAGCAGAAAATCCACGACTCGATAGTCACGCGCCAGATAGGTCTGGAAAATCTTCCGCGTCGACATCCGCCACGCGAGCGCGAGATCAGGCATCGAGCGCTGCAGGTCCGTAAAGCTCATCGGAATCTCAACCAGGACGCGTCGTCCGTCGACGACGTCGGCGATCGATTCGGCTGGTGCCAGCCAGTCGCCGATCGGCCGCGACGGGTTCACCAGCACTGCCGACATGATTGCCGCGTCCCTCAGGCGAGGCATCTGAGGTGCACCGAGGCGGCGCTCGACGTGAGGCGCCGTTAACCGCCATTCCGCAATAAACCGATCGGTCGGTGTGCCATCGTGCAACGGGCTGGTCGAGTCGCCGTACAAGTTCTCTTCGTATTCCTCGACGACAACGCCCAACCTGGCAAAATTGAGGTGAGCGTTGAGGGCTTGTAACGGATCGTAGGACCATTCGATCAGGTCGATCCCGGCGTCCAGTGCATGGGTGCGCTGTTCGAGTTTCAGTCGAAGGCCAAGGCCGCCGGCGCGCGCGTCCGCCGCAACGGCGAGCATGTGGGACCAGTGCGTCGTCCGGCCATCCTTGGACGCGGGCATCGAGTAGACGAACCCTTTCAGTGCACCGGTGTCGTCAAAGGCACCTAGCAGGAGCCCGCCTCGCTTGATGGACACGATCAGGAGCGCAGGCGGCACGACGTCCTCGGCGTCGGCGAATTCCCACACCGCCTTCTCGAGCGCCGCAACCTGACGGCACTCTTCCAGCGTCGTGAGCCGGCGAATGTTCAACGCCATTCTTTCGTGTCTTTTGACTTTTGACTTTTGACTTTTTACTTTTTACTTCTTACTTCTACCCCGGTGGCCATCCCATCGTCCTGCCGCCGAGCAGATGAAGGTGGATGTGAAAGACGGTTTGTCCGGCGTCGGCGTTGGTGTTGAAGACCGTCCGATAGCCCCGATCGGCATGCCCCGCCTCTTTGGCGATTCCCGCCGCGGCGCGCACCATCTCTCCGACGAGCGCGTCGTCTCCCGGGCCAAGGTCGCTGAGGCTGGCGATGTGCCGGCGAGGAACGACGAGGACGTGCGTCGGCGCCTGCGGCGTGATGTCCTTGAAGGCGACGACCTGGTCGTTCTGATAGACGATGGTTGCCGGGATCTCGCCGGCAACAATTCTGCAGAAAAGACAATCCGCCACGTTACCTCCTCAGTACCGCGACCCGGGGGATGCCTTGCAAGTCGCGCCGGACGCGTTCGGTCGTCCAGCCTGACTGGAGCGCCGCATTTCGGACGGCTGATTCCTGCCCGAAGCCGAATTCAACGATGAGCCGTCCTTCGCGTGCAAGGCAGTCAGGCGCTTGTTCGAGCAGGGCGCGGATCACACCGAGCCCGTCCGGCCCGGCATAGAGCGCCGACGCGGGCTCGAATCGAGCGACTTCGGGTTGAAGGGTCGCGGCATCGCCGTCCGGCACGTAGGGCGGATTGGACACGATCAAATCTGCGGACCGATGTAGGTTCCGCAGAAGATCTCCGTGAACAAACGAGACCCGCTCCGAAACATTGTGCCGGTCCGCATTGCCGCGGGCAACATGCAGTGCCGTCGGTGACGAATCGACGCCGACGACACCGGCTGACGCAAATTCGATTGCGAGCACGACCGCCAGGCAGCCGCTGCCGGTCCCGACATCGATCACCGTCCGTACGACCGGCCTGTGGGGAAAGGCCGACAAGGCTTCCTCGACGACCAGCTCGGTTTCGGGACGGGGGATGAGGACGTCAGGCGTGACGTCAAACTCAAGCCCCCAGAATTCGCGGTGTCCGATGATGTAGGCAACCGGTTCCCTGGAGGTTCGTCGCTGCACGAGTTCGTCATAGATCCGGCCGAACGCCGAGGGCAGGGGATCATTCGCCCGCGTCAGCAGGGTGGCTCGATCGCAGTTGAGCACGTGGCGCGCGAGAACTTCCGCGTCGAGCGCGGCTTCGTCCTCGGGAATGCCAGCGCGGACCAGTCGAGCTCGCGCGTCGGCCAGACGCTCGTGGAGCGGGGACATCAACCGGTTGTGCCGGTGGCGGCGTCGCCGTCTGAGTCGTTCTCGGTCGCTTCCTTCAGTTTTTCGGAGGTGAAGTGGGTCACGGCTGCGTCAATCAGATCGTCCAGGCTGCCATCGAGCGCCTCGGTCAACTGATGCATCGTGAACCCAATCCGGTGGTCTGTGATTCTGTTCTCGCGGAAGTTGTACGTTCTGATTTTTTCCGACCGGTCGCCGGTGCCAACCTGCGTCCGGCGATCCTTGGCGATCGCCTCTTGCTGTCTCCGCAGCTCCATCTCATAGAGACGGGAGCGCAACACCTTCATCGCTTTCGCGCGGTTCTTGACTTGGGATTTTTCGTCCTGCTGCGACACGACGGTATTGGTCGGAATATGCGTGATACGGACGGCCGAGTACGTCGTGTTGACGCTCTGGCCTCCCGGACCACTCGAACAGAACGTGTCGATTCGCAGGTCCTTCGGATCGATCTGGATGTCGACTTCTTCCGCTTCAGGCAGGACAGCCACCGTTGCCGTCGACGTGTGGATGCGGCCGCTCGCCTCGGTGGCGGGCACACGCTGGACGCGGTGCACGCCGCTTTCGTACTTGAGCCGGCTGTACACGCCGCGCCCCTCAATCGTCGCCGTGACTTCCTTCGTTCCGCCAGCGCTGCTCCCACTCAGGTTGAGCACCTCGACTCGCCAGCCTTGGCGCTCAGCGTAACGGGAGTACATGCGGAATAGATCCGACGCGAACAAGCCGGCTTCGTCGCCACCGGCGCCCGCCCGGATTTCCAGCACGACGTTCTTCTCGTCATTCGGATCCTTCGGAACCAGGAGCACCTTGAGATCGGCCAACAGCTGATCGCGTCGTCCCTCGAGCGTGGTCAGCACCTCCTGCGCGAGCTCGCGCATGTCGGGATCTTTCGTCAGCTCTTCGGTGGTGGTGAGCTCCGAGATGACATCCTTGTACTCGCGGAATCGGTCGACGAGCGGCTGGATTTCGGCGAGCGTTTTCGAATGCGCGCGGAATTTCGCCTGATCTGCCTGCACCGCCGGGTCGGCCATTTCCGTCATCAGCCGTTCGTATTGCGCCTCGACGGCGCTTAATTTGTCGAACATGTATTACTCCGAGGGGCTTCGCCGCTCGGACTCCCCTGCACGCTCGCTCCCACCTTCGCCAAGGCTACGGCGGGCAGGCGCGAGATGTTCTTCAATCGGCGGCTCCGCCTTGGGCGCCGTCGCGCGTAGCGCGTGGGCGACTCGCGTGGGCTCACTCGCGCGCTCGTTCGCCACGTGACTTCAGCCTCCGGACACCGGCGGCAGAAACGCCACCTCGTCGCCGTCACTCAACGCCGTCGTCATGCGCGCGTAGTCTTCATTCACCGCGCAGGAGACGACTTTCGAGTAGTCGTCCATTTCCGGGAACTCGCCGACCAGTGAGTCCCACGCGGCGCGTACGCTGGCGCCTTCGGGAAGCGTGCGCCGAACCTCGCCTGCACCGGCCATCTCCCGCAACCGGGCAAACAAGTGAACCGTTACGTGCATTGCGCGAATGCCATCCGCTTTGCGTCTTCATCCATCGGATCGGCGGTTGCTCCCTCGATCCAGATGTCGCCACCCTCGAAATGCTCGTGCTTCCAGATCGGCGCGATTTGTTTGATCCGCTCGATCGCGTACCGGCACGCGGCAAACGCCTCGGCGCGATGTGGAGATGCCGCGGCGATGACGACGCTGGCGTCTCCGATTTCTATGCGGCCGATCCGATGGTGGATGGCGAGACCGACTGACGGCCAGCGTTCACCCGCTTCTTCGTCGATCCGGGCGAACGACTTCTCGGCCAGCGGCGCGTACGCTTCATATTCCAGCCACAGCACCCGGCGTCCACTGTTTTCATTGCGCACCAGCCCAACGAACGACGTGACCGCCCCGCAGTCGGCCGACGACACGATCGCGGTCACCGCATTGACGTCAAGAGGATTGGGGGCCACGCGGAAGCGGGCGTCCGGCATTGCGTTCAGTATACCGCGCGCCAGAAATGGTTCAGCGGCCCGTGGCCCGCACCAAGCCCCGGCGCATTCCGGATTGCGCCGTCGAGGTAATCGCGGGCGTTTTCGAGCGCCTCGCGATCCGTCAATCCGCGAGCCAGGTTAGCGGCGATTGCCGACGACAATGTGCATCCGGTCCCGTGCGTGTGGCGCGAGACGACGCGCGGCCTCCGCAGTTCGAAGCTGCTCCCTTCGCTGCACGCCACATCTATCGATTCCGGCCCTTCGAGATGCCCACCTTTGACCAGTACGACGCGCGGACCGATGCGCAGGATCCGCTCAGCCGCCTTCCGCATATCCTCAACCGAGCGAATTGGCATCTCCGCCAGCACTTCCGCTTCGGGGACGTTCGGGGTCACGACATGCGCGATCGACAGCAGTTCCGAACGCATCGTGGCGACCGCGTCCGCTTCGAGCAGCCGGTCGCCCCCCTTCGCAATCATGACGGGATCGACGACCACCTGGGGCAGATCGAGCGCGCGAACTGTCGCCGCCACCGCTTCGACGATGGCGGATGTCGCGAGCATGCCGACCTTCACCGCGTCGGCGCCGAGGTCGCCGATGACCGCTTCGATCTGAGCAATGACGAGGTCCGCCGGGAGCGCCTGCCAGCTCACGACACCGCGGGTATTCTGCGCGGTAATCGCCGTGATCGCGCTCGTGCCAAAGACGCCGTGCGCGGCAAACGTCTTCAGGTCGGCCTGGATGCCGGCGCCGCCTCCGGAATCGCTGCCGGCAATTGTCAGAGCCGTCTTCATAAGATTGCTGATCGTTGATTGCTGATTGTTGATTGATGACGGTCGATTGATGATGATCTCGCCGATCGGCAATCAGCAATCGAAAATCAGCCATTCTCTCTTCATAGTACAATCCCGCGCTATGCAGAATTCGCTCGAGATGCGTGGAACGCTGCTGACGAGCGCGCTGGCCGGCGCGAGGATGGGCCTCGCGATCCGGGTCGCCTCGGTGGGGCTCTTTACGGCGCTGACCGCCGCCGCCGCACAGGTCAGTATCCCGCTGCCGTTCACGCCGGTTCCTCTGACGCTCCAGCCGATGGTCGTCCTCCTCAGCGGCGCCGTGCTCGGCGCCCGGCTTGGCATGCTGACGCAGGTTCTCTACCTGCTGGCTGGACTCGCCGGCCTGCCTGTGTTCGCGGCATCTCCGACATTGCCGCAAGGAGCGCTTCGGCTGATCGGCCCAACCGGCGGCTATCTCATGTCGTACCCCTTTGCGGCATACGTGACCGGATGGCTCGCCGAGCGTGGCCTCGATCGCCGTTACATCACGTCGGTGATCGCGATGGCGTGCGGCCTTGCCGTGATCTTTGCGTTCGGGGTTCTCTGGCTGGCGCTCTTCGCCCGTCCGGCCGTCGGGTTGAGTGCCGCCCTTGGGACCGGTTTGTATCCATTTCTACCGGTCGACGTGTTCAAGCTGCTCGTCGCGGCCGCAGTGATGCCCGGTCTGTGGCGCGCGGTGAAGGAGGCCGACGGAGGAGACGGAGAACACGGAACGAGATAACACGGAGGCACGGGGACTGACCAACTAGTCGCTCATCCTGAACGTGCTGAATGCTGAATTCTGATGCTGATTGCTGATTGAAAAGACATCGGGCGCGAAGCGTTCGGGCACTTCAGCATTCAAGAATCAGCACTCAGAATTTCAGCGGCCACGGTTTTGAAACCAGTTCTCGTCTTCTCCGTGTCTCTGCCTTTCCGTGTTGATCCTGTCCTGTGACCTCCGCGATCTCCGTATTCGACCACCGCTGGCTCCCGGCTCACTTCACATATCCCAAACTCCGGAGCCGATCGATCATCTCCTGAT
>JBKPNQ010000189.1:0-17066 GCA_046732715.1 Acidobacteriota bacterium
GAACGACTCGAAGAAACCCTGTGGCAGCCGGGTCGATCGTCATGAGCACATTGGAAAGGGATGCCTGGGCCTCGAGCCGTTCCGGAAGTTGGTCAACGACCCGCGGTTTTCGAACCTGCCGATGCTGCTCGAAACACCGAAGCTCGAAACGCCAGAAAGTCGGCGGCGAAGCGACGTCGATCCGTGGGACGCGCGCAACCTTCGCACCCTCAGACGGCTGATTCGAGCGGTATAGTTATTCATCATGCGAACACGTCTTGTCGCGGCCCTGACGATTGCCGCGCTGGTGGCGACGCCCGGCTCCGCTTCGGCGTGGGGAATCGACGTTCACAAGTTCATCATGTCCCGGGCGATTTCGCTGCTGCCTCAGGAGATCCGTCCTTACTTCGAGAAGTACCAGTCGTCGATCAGCGAGCACGCCGGTGACCCCGACCTCTGGCGGACCGTGGGATGGCTCGAGGAGTCCCCGCGCCATTTTGTCGATATGGACGCGTATGGTCCGTCCCCGTTCAAGGAGTTTCCGCACGACTACGACGAGGCTGTCCGACGATACGGTCTCGAGTTCGTGCAGAAGAACGGGACACTGCCGTGGCGGTCCGAGGAGATGTATCGGAAGCTCGTCGAAGCCTTCACGCAGAAGGCTCCGTACGCGCGCGACAACATCCGCCTCTTTTCGTCGGTGATCGCGCACTACACAGCAGACGCGCACCAGCCGTTTCACGCGGCCCTCAACTACGACGGGCAGTTGACCGGACAATGGGGGATCCACTCACGGTTCGAGACCGAGCTGTTCGAACGGTATCGATCGAAACTGCACCTCGTCTCAGGCGCGCGTTCCGCCATCCCAAATCCCCGCGAGTTCATCATCCGGGCACTCACTGACAGCTTCGCGCTCGTGCAGCCAATCCTCGATGCCGACAAAGCGGCGGTCGCGGGGCGCGAGTTTTATGACGATGCCTATTTCGATCGGCTCTTTGCGGCGACGAGACCGACGCTCGAGAAGCGGTTGTCGGATTCGATCACCGCGGTCGCCTCGATGATTTCGGCTGCGTGGGTCGAGGCCGGACAGCCGGCGGTTCCGGTCGACGTCCCGAGGGAGCCCCGACCGGTTCGCCGTCGATGATCCGCCGCCTGAGCTTTAGCGTTTGCGTGCATCGCGGCGATGTGCGTGAGCTGCTCAGTCGTCGCCCGGCCCCTGAGCCGTGGCACCCCACTTGCACAGCTGAGCCTTGCCGCTCCGATTTGGCGGCCGGAGGATTACCCATGCTGTGGACGATAGTCGTTGTCTTGCTGATTTTGTGGCTTCTCGGTTTCACGCTGCACGTGGCGGGCGGGTTGATTCACATCCTTCTCGTGATCGCGCTCGTGGTGATTGTACTGAGGCTGTTGACAGGCTCGCGGGTCTGAAGCCGGCTCGCCGGCGAGCAAAGGCACCAGGGACCGCACCAGACTGAGAACTGCCGGCGGTCAAGCAAACCGGGACAAGGGCAGTCTCCCAGTGGCTCCGCGCAGGGCAGAGGACGCGGACGAGGATGTATGGACGTGTACCTGGTGCCGATCGGTCGTGACCGCTACGAGCTCTATTGCGAGGTGCCAGACGAGCCCGAGGAGTCGGTTGAGGAGTCTTCCGCGGGTTTCGTCGCCCGGATGAAGCAGCGCTTCAGCGCGCTGCTTGCAGAAGCGGAGCGCGAGCGACGCCGTGGGCGCGCCGACGAGCAGGCGGGCGCGTTTGCCCGGGCGAAGGCGCACACGCTTCGTTACATCGCCGAGAGTATTGCCGAACAGCGACTTCTCTGGCACTTGCGCCGCCAGGACTCCGCCTGCCTGTTCTTTCCCGACGATCTCGATCACCAGCGCGCGACCACGCTTCTGCGACGGCAGCTGGGACGCGATTTCGAGAGGCATCGCTTCTGGCTGATCGTCGACTCCCTCGGATTCGTCGCCTCCGGTGCGTTGATGCTGCTGCCTGGCCCCAACATCGTCGCGTATTACTTCGCGTTCCGGATGGTGGGTCACTATCTGTCCCTGCGCGGCGCCCGGCAGGGCCTCGACGTCGTCGCGTGGACTACCGAGCAGAGCGCGCCGCTGTCGGAGCTGCGTCGCGCCATCAGCCTGGACGGGGATGAACGTGAGCGTCGCGTTCACGACGTCGCCGCGGCGTTGAAGCTGGAGCACCTCGTCAAGTTCTTCGAACGGATGGCGATTACTTAGTCGGTTCCCAGTTTCCAGTTGCCAGTTGCCAGTTGCAAGTTTCCAGTTAATCATTTTTCCAGCCGCCCGCCAGCCGGCCGCCAACCACCAGCCGCGAATCGCGACTATACTTTTTCATCTTGAAGCTCAAAGAGATCGCCGAGCGCCTCGGGTGTCGTCTCGAAGGCGACGGCGAGATCGACATCACGAAGGTCGCGGCGATTGAAGACGCCGGTCCGGGCGATCTCACGTTCTTCGCGAACGCCAAGTACGCCCGTGAACTGCGCGAGACAGCGGCGTCGGCCGTCATCCTCTCGGAGAAGGCCGAGGCGGCGCCGTGCGCCATGCTTCGGGTTCAGCAGCCGTACCTCGCGTTTGCCAAGGCCGTGGCGCTGTTCGCGCCCGACGATCGGCCGCCCGCCGGCATCCACCCTTTGGCCAGCGTCGCCCCGACCGCGGACGTGGCGGCCGATGCATCGGTCGGTCCCTTCACGGTCATCGGTGAGGGCGCTCGCATCGGGGCGCGCTCCATCGTTCATTCCAACGTGACGATTGGCCACGAAGCGCGTGTTGGCGTCGACTGCGTGATTCGCCCGCAGGTGTCAATCCGCGAGCGGGCACAGATTGGCGACCGCGTCATCGTTCAGGACGGCGCCGTGATCGGCAGCGATGGGTTCGGCTTCGCCGCGCGGCCCGACGGCACCCATCAGAAAATTCCCCAGCTAGGCGCTGTCGTCATCGAAGACGATGTGGAGATTGGCGCCAACGCGGCGATCGATCGGCCGGCCGTCGGCGAGACGCGGATTGGCGCCGGATCCAAGATCGACAACCTCGTGCAGGTCGCTCACGGTGTCACGATCGGCCGAAACGTTCTGCTCGCCGCCCAGGTCGGGATCGCCGGAAGCACGACGATTGAAGACTCGGTCACGCTCGCCGGACAAGTCGGGGTCTCCGGACACATTACGGTCGGCAAAGGCACGATCGCGACCGCACAGACCGGCATCCCCAACTCGGTCGAAGCCGGGTCCTTCATCTCCGGGTATCCCGCCATCAGCAATCGCGATTGGTTGAAGTCGTCTGCCGTGTTTCGCAAACTCCCGGAACTTCGCAAGGCGATCGCTCACCTGGAGGCTCGACTCGCTGAGCTCGAAACCAGGCTCAAGTAACAGACGAGAAACTCGCTCATAAACCCGAACGATCGTTCGAGCGTGCGAGCGAGTGCTGCGACCGAGCCCCGCGGTCGGCCCGCCTGCGCCAAGGCTCCGGCGAGGTCTCACCGCAGCGCTTCGCGCAAGGCGGAAGCGCGCCGTCGAAGCGGCGCGCGAGCGCGCGTGCGGAGGAGTCCGAGGGACGAAGCCCCTCGAGCAAGGGAAGTCCCGTGCCATAATCGAGGCTGCCCAATTTCCCGACTACACATGCCGCATCCCATGCTTCGTCCGCTGACCCTGCTGATGCTGTCGGTCTCGACGTTGTCTGCGCTGAATCCTGTCACACGTGCTTCGACCCGGCCAACGCGGCTCGATTACACGATGACGACGCTCGGCAACGGCATGCAGGTGGTCATGCTCGAGGACCATTCGACGCCGATCGTGCATGCCGAAATCTGGTACCACGTGGGCTCGAAGAACGAAAAGCCGGGGCGAACCGGCTTCGCGCACCTCTTCGAGCACATGATGTTCAAGGGATCGAAGAACGTCGAGCCCGAGGGACACCCATCGTGGATCTCGAGTATCGGCGGCCAGAGCAACGCCTACACCACCGAAGACGCGACCGTATTCTGGGAGACGGTGCCAGCGCAGTATCTGCCGCTCGCCCTCTGGCTCGAGGCCGATCGGCTCGCGACGCTCCGCATTGAAGACGACGTGTTCAGGACCGAGCGCGAAGTGGTGAAGGAAGAGCGGCGAATGCGGATCGACAACCAGCCATACGGCCGGTTGAACGAGCTCATCTACGACCAGGCCTTCATCGTTCATCCCTACAAGCACCCGACGATCGGAAGCATGAAAGATCTGGAAGCGGCGTCCATCAACGACGTGCGCGACTTCTTCCGGACCTACTACGTCCCCAATAATGCGACGCTCGTGCTCGTCGGAGACTTCAACACGAAGGAAGCGCAGGATCTGGTCACCAGGTATCTCGGGCGCGTGCCGAAATCGGACCGGCCGGTGCCCCGCGACATTCCCAGGGAGCCGCCTCAAACCAGGGAGCGGCGAATCCAGATCGAGGAGTCGTGGCCGCTTCCAGCGGTCGTCGTCGCGCATCACATCACCTTCGACGGCGATCCCGATTCCTATCCCTTGCACATCGCGTCCAAGGTGCTCTCGGATGGGCAAAGCTCACGGGTTTATCGAAAGCTCGTCTACGAGAAGCAGATTGCGCTGGCGGCCTTCGGCGGCGGCAACATCATCGAGGATCCCAACCTGTTTTACGCGGTTGCGATCGTGCAGCCGGGGCACACGACGCAGGAAGCGATCGACGCACTGATTGGCGAGCTCGATCAGCTGCGGAACGAACCGATCACGCCGGCCGAACTGCAACAGGCCAAGAACCAGTTCGCCCGCGATTACATCTTCAGCCGCGAGTCCAATAAGGACAAAGCCATGCAGCTCGGCCACGCCGCGGTCATTCACAACGACATCAAGACCGCCGATGGAGAATTCGACATCTTCATGAACATCACCCAGGCGGATGTGCAACGGGTCGCACGCAAGTACTTCACGCCCGAGAACCGGCTGGTGATGACCATCATGCCCAAGGGCGCGACGGGTGGCGGGGAGCCGCGTTGATGCGGTGCTCAGCGGCGCTCGCCGCGTTGGGAACTGCGCTCGCGAGCATTGGTCTAGCCTCCGCTCAGGTCCAGGATTGGCCGACTGAGAAGCCGCCTCGGCCGCTGCCGGCGCGGCAATCGAGCTTCCCCGCCTATCAGATCAGAACGCTCGCGAATGGCCTGCAGGTGGTAGCCGTATCGCACCACGAGCAGCCAGCCGTCAGCCTCAGATTGCTCATCAGGGCCGGCGGATCGCAGGATTCGGCCAACAAGCCTGGCGTCGCGTATGTCGCCGCCTCGCTTCTCGATCAGGGCACGACCACAAGGAACGCCGAACAAATCGCCTCGACCATCGACTCGATCGGCGGGGCGATTGGCGCGGGGGCCGGAAGCGACATCACCTTCATCAATGCCGCCGTGATGAAGGACAGCCTCGGCCTCGCGCTCGATCTCGTGTCGGATCTTGCGAGGCATCCGGCCTTCTCGCCGGAAGAGATCGAACGTCAGCGTCAGCAGATTCTGTCGGGGCTGAAGGTCAGCTATGACGATCCGGATTATCTGGCCGGCGTGGTGTTCGACCGCCTCGTCTTCGGGTTCCATCCGTACGGCCAGCCGGATTCAGGTACGCCAGAGTCGATCGCCGCGGTCACCCGCGACGACCTGCTCGCATTCCATAAGCGATGGTTCGGCGCCAACAATGCCATCCTTGCCATCGTCGGCGACGTCACATCCGAGGAAGCGTTTTCAGGCGCCGAGCGCGCGTTTGGCTCGTGGGAACGGGTGACGCTTCCTTCGACCAAAGCAGAGGAGGTCCCGCCAGCCACCAGGCGCGTGGTCGTCGTCGATCGGCCGGGCGCGGCGCAGACTGAGATCCGGGTTGGTAACGTTGCGCTTCCACGTCGGCATCCCGACTACCTGGCCCTCGACATTGCGATGAAGATCCTGGGTGGGGAGGGAGGCAACCGCCTTCACCGCGTGCTGCGCTCGGAGCGCGGGCTGACCTATGGCGCGTCTGCCGATTTGAACGCCCTCAAGGAGGCTGGAAACATCGTCGCCGAGACCGACACGCGGTCGGAGAAGACAGCCGAAGCGCTGCGGTTGATCGTCGAGGAAATCGTGCGGCTGCAGCAAAAGCGCGTGCAGCAGCGCGAGCTGTCCGATGCGCAGGAGTACCTGACCGGCAGTTTTCCGCTCACCGTCGAAACCCCGAGCGCGATTGCACTGCAGGTTCTGAACGCGGTGTTCTACGGCCTTGATCTCAACGAGCTGCAGACGTATCGCGAACGCGTCAACGCGATTACCGTCGAGGACATCCAACGTGTCGCGCAGCTCTATCTGCACCCAGACAAGCTGTCGATTGTGCTCGTTGGTGATGCGTCGGTGTTTGCCAAGGATCTCGCGGGAGTCGGCTTCGACCAGGTTGAGCGCATTCCGATTGGCGACCTCGATCTTTCATCGCCGGATCTCAAGCGACATTCCACCCCGCGTCCCGCACGACTCGAGCCCATTGCTTCCCGTCAGACGGCCAGAGCCCCTGACGATCCCGCGCGGGCCCTAATCAGTCGCGCCATCGACGCGAAGGGCGGGCTCGCCTTGTTGCGGTCGATCCAGACGGTCCGCATGGAATCGGTCGCGACGGTACAATCGGCGGGTATCAACACGGACCTGCCGACGACGACGACGATCCAGTATCCGGGGTCGTTCCGGATCGAGTCGACCACGCCAGCCGGACGGCTCATCCAGGTGTTCAGCGCCGGCCGATACTGGGTCCAGGACAGCAAAGGCGTTCACGAGGCCCCGGACAGCATGGCCGCGGTGATTCGAGGAAGCGTCCAGCGTGACACGGTTCCGCTGTTGCTGGCGCTGAAGAACGGCGAAGTCAGCGCGACCGTCGGCGAAACGATCGAGGGCGGTCGAACGCTGCCAACGCTCGAGGTCGCGCTGCCTGGCAGCGCGCCGCTCACACTCATCTTTGATCCGTCCACGTCTCTCCTGGTCAGGGCGAAGTATCGGCTCAGCAACCCGGGGGGCGACGTCAGCGTGGAGGAAATCTACTCGGACTATCGCGATGTCAAAGGCCTGAAGGTGGCTTTCATTACCGACGTGCGTCGCGACGGCGCTGCAGCGGTGCGCCGGACCCTGCAGGCCTTCGATTTCAACGTTCCAGTCGATTCCGCGCTGTTCAACAAACCCAGCTAAAGTTCTGACTGTGCGCGTCATGATCTCCTGCGGCGAGCCGTCGGGCGACCTCTACGCCGGCGCGCTTGCCACGGAGCTTCGTCGTCTCGAGCCGACCGCCACGATTGTGGGTCTCGGCGGGCGCCATCTTCGCGATGCGGGGGCGTCGCTGACGGCAGACTTCGGCGGCCTCTCGGTGACCGGGCTGCTCGAGGTCTTCCGGGTTCTGCCGCGAACCTATGCGACCTATCGCGGCCTCGTGCGTCAGGCGCAGGCCCATCGTCCTGACGTGTTCGTCGCGATTGATTTTCCTGATTTCAACTTTCGGCTGGCACGGGCAGTTCGTCGTTTGGGTGTGCCGGTCGTCTACTACATCTCTCCGCAGCTGTGGGCCTGGCGGCGCGGACGCATGAAGACCATGCGCGCGATCGCGAACCGGGTGTTGGTGATCTTTCCTTTTGAAGAGCCCATCTATCGTGATGCCGGAATACCGGTGCAGTGGGTCGGCCACCCGTTGCTCGACGTCACGCGTCCGACGGATTCACGCGCGACGTTTCTTTCCGGTCTCGGACTCGATCCCGCGCGGCCGGTGGTCGCCTTGCTCCCCGGCAGCCGGCACAATGAGGTCGAAGCCATCCTGCCCGATCTTGTTCGCACGGGGGCCTTGATTCGCAATCAGATCGCAGGCGCGCAGTTTATCGTCCCGCGTGCACCGCACCTGGATGACCGATCGTTTGCGCCGCTCAACGGGCTGTCCGGTGCGGTCGTGACCGAAGGTCGTGCGGATGATGTGTTGGCGGTTGCGGACGTCGCCCTCCTCGCGTCAGGGACGGTTACCGTCCAGGCCGCGCTTCACGAATGCCCGATGGTGGTCGTCTATCGACTCTCTCCACTTACGTACTGGCTGGGCAAGCCGTTCGTGCACGTCGATACCTACGCCATGGCAAATCTCGTTGCCGGTCGACGTGTCGTGCCCGAGCTGATTCAATATGACTTCACACCCGAGCGAGTGGCGACTGAGGCGCTGCGGGTTCTCGCCGATCCGGCACATGCCGCATCGGTGCGCCGCGATCTGCACGAGGTGCGCGGGCGCCTCGGCACACCTGGTGCCAGTCGCCGAGCGGCGGAGGCCGTGCTCGAGGTGGCGCTGGCGAATCGCGAACGCTGAAGCCCTCCCGGCACAGCCGCCTGCCATGCCGCAGCAGCCGCGAAGGCGGGCGACGGCTGACGAACCGCGAACCGGAGCCCAAGCCGCGCGACGCCATGGAGTACACTCGGGAGATGCGCCGACTCATTCTGATCGTCATCTTGCTGCTGTGCGCGCGCGACCTGCGCGCCACCGTCCTTCTACCTGCCGAGTTTCGTGAAATCGTCGCCGGGTCGCAGATCATTGTCTATGGCCGCGTCGCGGATATCCGTTCGGAATGGTCGGACGATCGAACACGGATCGACACCATCGTCACGATGACGGCCGGTACGTATCTCAAGGGAGGACCGGCGAGGTCGGTTACGTTCCGCGTGCCGGGAGGACAAATCGGTCGTTACCGGAATCTGGTCGTTGGCGCACCTCAGTTTCAGGCCGGCGAGGAAGCCGTCCTTTTCCTGAGCGCGTCGGGTCCATCAATCGCACATGTGTTCGGTCTCAGTCAGGGCGTGTTTCGCGTGAAGGTGGACACGCGGACGGGACAGCGGCTTGTGATCCCTCCGGTGCTGATGTCGGACAGCGGCGTGGCTCAACTGGTCACACGCGGCGACCCGGCTCGCCGCCAGCTTTCGCTCGATCAGTTTGCCGCGACTGTGCGTCAGGCCGTGTCCTCGGGGAGGGCTCAGTGAGGCGCGTCGTGGCACTCGCCGTGACTGTGGCGATGGCGGCCGCCTATCAGGCGCCGGCCTTCGCCTACCTGAAGCTCGGCACCAAGGTCGGCACTCGTACCGTCACGTTGAAGTGGTCGCAGCTGCCGATCCGGTATTTCATTACCGATCGCGGCACGACGGGCGTCACGTCGACGCAGCTGCAGCAGGCAGTGCAGGCGGCGTTCGCCACCTGGGACGCCGCGACGACGGCGGAAGTGTCGTCTCAGTTTGTCGGGTTTACCCTCACCAATCCAACATCCGGAGACGGCGCCACGACGATCGGATTTCAGAATCGCCCGGATCTCGATCGCACGCTGGGTATGACGTCGTTCATGACCGATACCGTGTCGGGCGCGATTGTCGAGTCCGACATCTTCTTCAATACTGCCTTCCGATGGTCGGTTTCCGCGCAGGGCGAGACCGGCTTCTTCGATCTCCAGTCCATCGCGGTGCACGAGATCGGCCATCTCCACGGCCTCGCGCATTCGGCGATGGGGGAGACGGAGCTTCGCGCCGCCGGTCGTTCCTTTCTTGCGGCCGAGGCAGTAATGTTTCCCGTCGCGTTCCCGTCCGGCACGACTCTCGGCCGCACGCTCAAGGCGGACGACCTCGCTGGAATCGGCGACATCTACCCGTCGAGGGGCTACACGCGGGAGACTGGCAGCATCAGCGGAAAGGTTACCAAGGGCGGGAAGGGAGTGCTCGGCGCGCATGTCGTAGCATTCGACCTGCGATTGCATACCCTCGTGGGCGGCTTCTCGCTCAGCGACGATGGCAGCTTCGTCATCGCTGGGCTCACTGCCGGCCCCCACGTGCTGCGCGTCGAACCGCTGGACGACGGCGATATCGAAAGCTTTTTCGACGCGACCCGCAACATCGACATCAACTTCCGGACACAGTTCTACGAGAAGACTGTGGTCGTTCCTGAAGGAGGCGGCACCTCGGGCGTCGAGCTCAAGGTGGTGGCGAAGTGATCGGCGCCGGGGTTTTCTGTGCGGCCCGATCGTCTCTCGTCGCGTCCTTCGTCGCCGGCGCGTGGTTCCTCGCGCCGGCCTCTGCGACGGCGCAGGGTTACATCCCACAGGACATACCTCGGAGCGGGAACCTTGAAATCAGCGTGGGTGTCGGCTGGTTGCCCGGGTCCGACCTGGGAACGGCATCCGCCGATGAGACGCGCAATCCCGGCACCGGCACGGGCCCGTTCGTGCTGTTTCAGGCTGACAGCCGCACCGAGTCTGCGCCTGGCCTGCAGGGGAGATTCGGGGTCTATCTCTCGCCGTCGGTGTCGATCGAAGGGGCCGCGCTGTTTTCGCGGCCCGAGCTTTCAACGCGACTGACCGCAGACGCCGAATCGGCCCCCAACCTGACGGCGACCGACACCTTGACCCGGTTTGTCGTAGACGGATTGGTGCTGTTTCATTTCACCGGCGCGTCGTTTGGCGGCGGCCGGGGGATTCCGTTCGTGTCTGGTGGGGCCGGATATCTGCGTGACCTGCACGAGAAGAATGAAGTGGCGGAGACGGGCCACGAATTGCACGTCGGCGGCGGCTTCCACTATTGGTTCGGGCAAGGGAACCATCGGGCCGGCGTCCGCGCTGACGTCGGCATTTCCCGACGCAGCGGCGGCGCTGACGCCGTCGACACGGCGCGAACGATCCCGACTCTCGCGGGATCGTTCGCCTATCTATTCTGATCCTTCTTGCTTCTCGTCCGCCGGCTCGTCGTAGCGTCGTGGCGTCTCGTGTCCCTCTTTCTGGCGATTGACGACGTCTTCGCCGGTCGGTACCGGATCGGACTCCGGCGTATCGGTCGGATCGAATCGATTGATCCGATGTGTGGTCGGGTTATCGGTCATCGCTCGAGGTCCTCGTTATTGCGGGTTTGCTCGTCCCGGGAGCGCCCGCGTTCCGGTAGCGAGTTCTGACTATCGATTTCTTCGTCGATCGGGCGATTGGTAATACCGCCGGCGTTGTCGCCGTCGGTGCCGTAGCCGCGATCGGTGCTGCTTTCCGAATTCGGGATGACACCCTGTTCGGGCGTCCACCGTTCTCCTTCAGCCTTGTCCTTGTTCGCAGCCCGATTCGGCGTGTCCTTGTCAGCCATCCTGTGACCTCCACTCTTGCAGTTCGCAAACCGTGTGCCCGGGTGAAAAGCGGCGGCTGCACGACTTGCGATACAGTCGAGCCGTGAGCGAGCCGGTCCCGACGAACGCGATTCGTTTCAGCGATGTGCACTTCGCCCGTGGCTCGATGGCGATCCTGCGAGGGTTCACGCTTGCTGTCGCGGCCGGGGATACGCTCGCGCTGGTCGGACGCAGCGGGGCGGGCAAAAGCACGATCCTCAAACTGATCAATCGGCTGCTGCTGCCCGACTCAGGCGACGTTTTTGTCGAGGGGCGCAGCACGCGCCACTGGGATCCGTACGCGCTCCGCCGTCGGTCGGGCTACGTCATGCAGGAAGTCGGATTATTTCCCCACCTCAGCATCGCGGACAACATCGCGACGGTTCCCCGCCTGCTCGGATGGGACGAGGAGCGTATCGGGTCACGCGTCCGCGAATTGCTCGAGCTGGTTGGCCTTGACCCGACGTCATTTCTCGAGCGGCGACCGGACCAGCTGTCGGGAGGGCAACGTCAGCGCGTGGGCGTGGCAAGGGCCCTGGCCGCGGACCCGCCAGTCCTCCTCATGGACGAGCCGTTTGGCGCGCTCGATCCTGTTACCCGCGCGGAGATTCACCACGAGTTCCGGAGGATCCAGGAACGGGTGCGGAAGACGGTCATCCTGGTCACCCACGATATGGCGGAAGCCTTCGCGCTCGGAACGCACGTCGGCGTCCTGGCGGACGGCATGCTGGCCGTCGTCGGGGAGCCGGCGGTCGTCGCGCAGTCGACCGATGCGCGAGTCCGGCCCCTTATCGAACCGTTGCTGGAGGCAACCCAGGTCCTGAGGCCGGCGCGATGAGCCTGCTGAATTTCTGGCGCACGCACGCGGCGGAGTTCACGACCCTGCTCGGGCAGCACGTCCTGCTCGTCGGTGTGTCGACGCTGGTCGCGATCCTGTTGGGAGTGCCGCTCGGGATCCTTGCCGCGCGACGCCCTCGCGTCGGCGCGCCAATCGTCTGGCTGGCCAACGTCGTCCAGACGATCCCCAGCCTCGCGATGTTCGGATTCCTGCTGCCGTTGCCGCTCATCGGCGGTCTGGGCGCGCGCGTCGCGATCTTCGTCCTCATCCTTTATGCCCTGCTGCCGATTGTTCGTACGACCACCGCGGGGCTTCGATCCGTCGATCGCGTCCTCATCGAAGCGGGGACGGCGATGGGTATGACCCCGGGGCAACTGATGGCCCGAGTCGAGTTGCCGCTCGCGCTGCCATCGATCGTCGCCGGCATTCGCGTCGCCGCCGTGATCGGCGTTGGCACTGCCACTATCGCAGCGGCTGTGGGTGCCGGCGGCTTCGGAGAATACATTTTCCGCGGCTTGTCGATGGTTGATTCGACGGTGATCCTGGCGGGCGCCGTGCCTTCGGCCCTGCTCGCGCTGACGATTGATGGTGCGCTGACGCTCGTCGAGCGCGGTCTGAAACAGTCTGGCGCCTCGTCCCGCCATCGTCGGATGGTCGTAACCGCCGGGGTTGTGCTCGTCGGCGTGGCCATCGCGGCGGGGAGTTTCGCGTCTGCAGCACGCCGCAGCACCAACGCGATCAGGGTCGGGTCGAAGAATTTTACCGAGCAGATCATCCTCGGTGAGATCGTGGCGCAGACCATCGAGACACGGACGTCGCTGCATGTCGAACGTCGGCTCAACCTCGGCGGCACGTTCATCTGCGATCGCGCGGTCCGATCGGGTGACATCGATGCGTATGTCGAGTACTCCGGCACCGCACAAACGGCGATTTTTCATCAGCCGGTCGCGAAGGATTCGCGCCAGGTGTTCGCCGACGTCAGGCAGCGCTATTCGGCCGGCGGCCTGACGCTGCTCGATCCGCTCGGGTTCGAGAACACGTTCGCGATGTTGATCCGCGGTGACGTGGCGAACCGGCTGGGGGTGCGCCGGCTTTCTCAGGCTGCGTCCTTCTCGCCGTCGTGGCGGGCCGGGTTCGGGTACGAATTCCTTCAGCGGGAGGATGGATATCCTGGGCTGGCGCGTACCTACGGCCTGCACTTTGCCCGTCCGCCAAGCGCGATGGACCTTTCGCTGATCTACCGGGCACTCGCCGATGGACAGGTTGACTTCATCGCCGGCGACGCGACCAGCGGACTCATCGACGCCTACGGCTTCGTGATGCTCGAAGACGATCGGCATTACTTTCCGCCTTACGACGCCGCCGTCGTCGCGCGATCCGCCGTCCTGCTCGCGCATCCGGAGCTGCGAGATGCGTTGACGACGCTGGCGGGCCGAATCACCGTCGCCGACATGCGCCGCATGAACCGCGCGGTCGATGCCGAACATCGCGACGCGTCGGAGGTGGCGCGGGAATTCTTAGGGCGCAGGTAACGAAGGGTCTGAAGGAAGCGGAGTTCACAACGAAGCAACGGAGGTAACGGGGACGAACGAAGGATCGACGGAATCGCCACGGTGGTTGAGAGACTGTTCGTTGGGGTAAGCAACCACCGTGGCGATTCCGTCGATTCTCCGTTCGTCTTCGTTCACTTCGTTGCTTCGTTCTGAACTCCGTTCCCTCCGACTCCTCCGCTCGCTTGCACGAACCGCTCTCGGTGGAGGATGATCAGGTGATGGCCTCCCAGAATTCGTTCATCACACGCACCCGGGTGACCGCGGCTGGTTCAGCCTTTGACATTTTCAGTCTTCCGGCGCTCGAGCGCGCCGGGTATGGCAGCGTCGCCCGGCTGCCGTATTCGCTCAAGATCCTGCTCGAGAACCTGCTGCGCTGCGAAGACGGCCGGTTCGTTCACGCGGAGCACATCAAAGCCCTGGCGAGCTGGGACGTCAGGGCCGGCGATCAGAAAGAGATTGCCTTTACCCCCGCGCGGGTGCTGCTGCAGGATTTCACCGGCGTACCGGCGGTCGTCGATCTCGCGGCCATGCGCGACGGCATCGTCCGCCTGGGAGGCGACCCGCGCAAGGTCAACCCGCTGCAGCCGGTGGAACTCGTCATCGATCACTCGGTGCAGGTCGATCACTACGTCGAGCGAAATTCCGCCGACCTCAACGCCGCGCTGGAATTCGGACGCAACAAAGAGCGCTACACGTTCCTTCGATGGGGGCAGGAGGCATTTCAGAACTTCCGCGTCGTTCCTCCTGACACTGGGATCGTTCATCAGGTCAACCTCGAATACCTGGCACGGGTGGTGTTCAAGGAAACCTCGAATGGAACCGCGCTGGCCTATCCCGATACGCTCGTCGGCACCGATTCGCATACGACGATGGTGAACGGGCTCGGTGTTGTCGGGTGGGGCGTCGGCGGTATCGAGGCGGAGGCCGCGATGCTTGGGCAGCCCGTCTCGATGCTCATTCCCGAGGTCGTCGGCTTCAGGCTGGTCGATCGCCTGCCCGAGGGAGCGACGGCGACGGATCTCGTGCTGACGATTACCGAGCGCCTGCGCAAGTTCGGCGTCGTCGGCAAGTTCGTCGAGTTCTACGGGCCCGGGCTCGAGTTCCTGACCATCGCGGATCGCGCGACGCTTGGAAACATGTCGCCGGAATACGGTGCGACGATTGCGATCTGCCCGATCGACGAGATGACGCTCGATTATCTCCGGCTGACCGGCCGCGACGAGTCGCAGGTGCAGCTGGTCGAAGCGTACGCGAAGGAGCAGGGACTGTTCCGTACCGCGCACTCCGTCGATCCCGTGTACACCTCGACGCTCGAGCTCGATCTCTCGACGGTTGAGCCGAGCCTTGCCGGGCCGAAGCGACCGCAGGATCGCGTCTCGCTGCGCCAGGCGAAATACAAGTTCCAGCAGGCGCTCGATATGATGTTGACGGAACGGAAGCCGAAGCCAGCCGTCGAGAAACCGGGCGAGACCGGGTCGCTCACCGCACAGCCGGCAGCCGCCGCTGTCGCCACTGAAGTCGCGCCCGGTCTCGAAGGGCTCGACCACGGCGCGGTCGTGGTTGCCGCAATCACGAGCTGCACCAACACGTCCAATCCGAGCGTGATGATCGGTGCCGGACTTCTCGCACGAAATGCCGTCAAGCGCGGACTCAAGGTCAAGCCCTGGGTCAAAACCAGCCTGGCACCGGGATCGCTTATCGTGACGGAGTACTACAAGGCGTCCGGCCTGCTCGAGTACCTCGCGGAACTGGGCTTCAATCTGGTCGGCTACGGCTGCACGACCTGCATCGGCAACAGCGGACCGCTGCCAGAACCCGTGTCCGCCGTGGTCAAGGATCGAAATCTGATCGTCGCATCCGTTCTCAGCGGCAATCGCAATTTCGAAGGCCGTATTCAGTCGCAAGTCCGGGCAAACTATCTCGCGTCGCCGCCGCTGGTCGTGGCGTACGCGCTGGCGGGCCGGATGCAGATCGATCTGACGACCGAACCGCTTGGAACCGATTCGGCGGGCGAGCCGGTGTACCTCAAAGACATCTGGCCACCGGAGCGTGAGATTCAGGAAACGATGTTGAGGGCCGTGAAATCGGACATGTTCCGATCGAAGTACGCGACGGTCTTCGACGGCGACGACAGGTGGCGATCGCTGCCGAGCCCGACTGGGGAACGGTTCGCGTGGGACGATCAGTCCACTTACATCCGCAATCCGCCGTTCTTTGAGGACCTGACGCTCGAGCCGACGCCGCCGACCGACATCGTCGGCGCCCGCGCGCTCGCGGTCCTCGGCGACAGCGTGACGACCGATCACATTTCGCCCGCCGGATCCATTCCGGTGGACAGTCCCGCCGGAAAGTACCTGATTGCTAAGGGCGTGAAGCCGTCTGATTTCAACTCGTACGGAGCCCGCCGCGGCAATCACGAAGTGATGATGCGCGGCACGTTCGCCAACATCCGGCTGCGCAATCAACTCGCACCGGGGACGGAGGGCGGCTGGACGACGTTGCTCCCGGCCGGCGAGGTGATGACGATTTACGACGCCTCGGTTCGGTATCGAGACGCCGGTGTGCCGCTGATTGTGATCGCCGGCAAGGAGTACGGTTCTGGGTCGTCGCGCGATTGGGCGGCTAAGGGCACGTTGCTGCTTGGCGTGAAGGCTGTGATTGCGGAGAGCTTCGAACGCATCCACCGGAGCAATCTCGTCAACATGGGTGTGCTCCCGCTCGAGTTCCGGCTCGGGGAAAACGCCGCGTCGCTGAAGATCACCGGGCGCGAGACCTTCGACGTTCTCGGGATGGGCGCGACGTTGAAGCCTCGAGGCGCGGTGACCGTTCGTGTCACGTGCAGCGACGGCAGCATTCAGGACATCACCGCGACCGCACGAATCGACACGCCGGAGGAACTCGTCGCGTTCCGAAACGGCGGCATTCTGCCCTACGTGGTCAGGCAGCTGGTGAAAAAGTGAATTGCTGATTTCTGATGGTCGATTGCTGATTGAGTTTCCCAATCGATCGACCATCAGCAATCAGCAATCGATCGATTTCATATAGCCTGTTGCGCCTCTGCCCTCTCTGCCCGTACTGCACGTGATCAGCATAAGAGCGGCTGAGGCGTAGCTGCGCATCGTGACGGACCCGGCAGGCGCGACGAACTGTAGGACAATCGGTGCTGGCCCCGATCTCTGTTGCACGTGGGGCGTGCCGCCATCGACCAGCAATCAACAATCAGCAGTTCTGCTTGCCTATAATCGATCCATGGAGTCAGTCGAGCCTGCACGCCAACTGACGACGGCAGAGGTCAACTCGGAGGCGAGAGCCGCTGGCTTCGTCCTTTGTGGCGTCGCGCCAGTCGCGGAATTTCCTGAGCTCAACTTTCTGACCGAATGGCTCGCGCGCGGCTACGCCGGGGAAATGCACTACATGCATCGCACCGCCGAACGCCGGGCTGACGTTCGTGCGGTGATGCCTTCCGCCCGGTCCGTCATTTCGCTCGGCGTCATCTACAACACCGATCGCCCGTACTCGAACCAGCATGCCGACCCATCGCGCGCGGACATCGCGCGCTATGCC
>JBKPNQ010000190.1:0-20944 GCA_046732715.1 Acidobacteriota bacterium
TTCGATGAAGTCGTCGACGGGCTCGATGCCGCGGCCGCACGGTACGAAGCGCAGCGCTGTGTCTCCTGCGGAAACTGTTTCGAATGCGACGGCTGCTACTCCGCGTGTCCTGAACACGCCGTGTTGAAGCTGGGACCCGGCCGTCGTTACGAGTATGACTTGAGCCGATGCACCGGTTGCGCGATTTGCTACGACCAGTGCCCGTGCGGCGCGATCGCAATGGTGCCTGAGCCCAGCGAAATCGCGGCGACATAGCGAGCATTCAACCATGGCACGCGATCACTTCAAGACGCTCGACGGGAACGAAGCCGCGGCCTCGATTGCCTACCGCGTGAACGAAATCTGCGCGATCTATCCAATCACTCCATCATCGACCATGGGAGAACTGGCCGATCAATGGGCGGCTGAAGGACGCACGAATATCTGGGGTTCCGTGCCGCACGTCGTGGAAATGCAGAGCGAAGCGGGCGCCGCCGGTGCGATCCACGGCGCACTGCAGACCGGTGCGTTGACCACGACCTTCACTGCATCGCAGGGTCTGCTGCTGATGATCCCCAACATGTTCAAGATCGCCGGAGAGCTGACGCCGACGGTCTTCCATGTCGCGGCGCGCGCGCTGGCCACGCAGGCCCTGTCCATCTTCGGCGATCACTCGGACGTGATGGCCGCGCGCACGACCGGCTGGGCCATGCTGTGCTCGAGTTCGGTGCAGGCGGCGCACGATTTCGCGCTCATCGCTCACAGCGCAACGCTGGCCTCGCGCATTCCCTTCATCCATTTTTTCGACGGCTTCAGGACCTCGCACGAGATCAACACCATCGAAACCTTGGGCGACGACGATGTCCGCGCGATGATCGATGACGAACTGGTGTTTGCTCATCGCCGCCGATCGCTGGACCCGGAACATCCGTTCGTTCGAGGCGTGGCGCAAAATCCGGACGTCTACTTCCAGGCTCGCGAAACGGTCAACACGTTCTATGCGGTCGCACCGGGGTTAGTGCAACGGACGATGGACCGGTTCGCGGCGCTGACCGGCCGACAGTACCGGCTCTTCGATTACTTTGGGCCGCCCGATGCCGAGCGTGTGATTGTGCTGATGGGATCTGGCGTCGAGACCGCGCGCGAAACCATCGAGCATCTGAATGATCACGGCGAGAAAGTCGGCATCCTCCAGGTACATCTGTTCCGCCCGTTTGCCGTCAACGATTTCATTGAGGCCGTGCCGTTGACGACCCAGGCGATTGCCGTGCTCGATCGGACGAAAGAGCCCGGTAGCGCCGGCGAACCGCTTTACCAGGACGTCGTGACCGCCTTCGGGGAGGCGGTCGCATTGCATCGACGATCGGTGATGCCGCGCATCGTTGGTGGACGCTACGGCCTCGCGTCGAAAGAGTTCACGCCGGCGATGGTCAAGGCGGTGTTCGACAACCTCGAGTCGGGCGTACCGGTCAACCACTTCACAATCGGCATCAATGACGATGTGTCGCACACGAGTCTCGACTACGATCGAGACTTCGTGATCGAACCTGAAGATGTCGTCGGATGTATCTTCTACGGACTCGGCGCAGATGGCACGGTCGGCGCGAACAAGAACTCGATCAAAATCATTGGTGAGGGCACGGCCGATCACGCTCAGGGGTTCTTCGTCTACGACTCGAAGAAATCCGGCTCGCGCACGACTTCACATCTCCGCTTTGGTCCGCGGCCGATTCGATCCACCTACCTGGTTCAGCGCGCCCGGTTCATCGCGTGCCATCAGTTCCAGTTCCTCGATCGCATCGACATGCTGCGCGAAGCGATTGACGGTGCCGTGTTTCTCATCAACAGCCCGTTCGGTCCGGACGAGATTTGGCAACAGCTCCCGCGCCACGTGCAGCAACAGATCATCGACAAACACCTACACCTGTACGTCATCGACGCCGACAAAGTCGCGGGGGAGGCGGGCATGGCCGGCCGGGTGAACACGGTCATGCAGACCTGCTTCTTTGCCATTTCAGGCGTCCTGCCACGCGAGAGCGCCATCGCCAAGATCAAAGACGCGGTCGTCGCGACCTACGGCCGCAAGGGCAGCGCCCTGGTCGAGCAGAACTTTACGGCGATCGATCGCGCGCTCGAGAATCTGCACGAGGTCAACGTGCAGATGAATGTGGTCGGCTGGCGCGAACCGGAACCGTTGATCCCGCCGGATGCGCCAGCCTTTGTGAGAAACGTGACTGCCATCATGGCCGCCGGGCGCGGCGACGATTTGCCCGTCAGCGCGCTGCCGCCCGACGGCACGTATCCGTCCGCCACCTCCCGCTGGGAGAAGCGCAACATCTCGGACACGGTCCCTGTTTGGACGCCGCAGAGCTGCATTCAATGCGGCAACTGCGTCATGGTGTGCCCGCACGCCGCGATTCGAGCGCGTCAGTACGACGACTCCGTGTTGGCGCGTGCCCCTGAAGGATTCGCGTCCGCGCCATTGATCGGGCGAGGGTTTCCGCATCGGCATTTCACACTGCAGGTTGCGGTTGAGGATTGCACTGGTTGCGAGTTGTGTGTGGAGGCGTGTCCGGTGCGCACCGGTGAGACCGGGACTGCGCGCGCAATCGAGATGCAGCCCAAAGTGCCCCTCCTCGCGCGGGAGCGGCAGAACCTGGCGTTTTTCGACACCCTGCCGAGCAGCCAACCCGGACGCGTGGATGCCGCTCTCGTTCGAGGCGTGCAGTATCTCACGCCGCTGTTCGAGTACTCGGGCGCGTGCGCCGGCTGCGGAGAGACGCCGTACCTGCGATTGCTCACGCAGCTCTTCGGCGACCGATTGCTGGTCGCAAACGCGACCGGGTGTTCCTCGATCTATGGCGGGAACCTGCCGACAACGCCGTGGTCGATCAACGCTCAGGGTCGCGGACCCGCCTGGGCCAATTCTCTCTTCGAGGACAACGCCGAGTTCGGTCTCGGCTATCGACTCTCGCTCGATCAGCACCGCGAAGAAGCCGAGCAACTCCTTCGCGCCCTTGCGCCTGAACTTGGGACGCGTCGCGTGGACGAGATCCTGAACGCGTCGCAGCGCACCCACGACGACGTGGATGCGCAACGTGTGCGCGTGGCCGCGCTCGCGGATGCCCTGGACGCCATCGATGATTCGCGCGCCCGTCGGCTGCGGACGCTGGCGTCATCGCTCCTGCGCCGGAGCGTCTGGATTGTCGGGGGCGACGGCTGGGCCTACGACATCGGATACGGCGGGCTGGATCACGTCCTCGCGTCCGGCCGCAACGTCCATCTCCTGGTGCTGGACACGGAGGTCTATTCGAATACGGGCGGACAGGCCTCGAAGGCGACGCCACGCGCCGGCGTCGCCAAGTTTGCGGCCGCCGGAAAGCGCAGCCGCAAGAAGGATCTCGGCCTGATGGCGATGGCGTACGGGAATGTATTCGTTGCGCAAATCGCGATGGGCGCATCAGCCCAGCAGACCATCGACGCGTTCGTCGAAGCAGAAGCGTACGAAGGCCCTTCCTTAATCATCGCGTACGGCCACTGCATCGCTCACGGCATCGACATGCGTTTCGGCATGCGTCAGCAAAAACTCGCCGTCGACTGCGGGCACTGGCCCCTCTATCGCTACAAACCTGCAACGGCGCATCGTTCCGAGCCGGAGTTCGTGCTGGATTCGCAGCCGCCGAGCATCCCGTTGGAGACCTACGCCTACAACGAGACCCGCTATAAGATGCTCGCCAATACCAGGCCCGAAGACGCGAAGCGCCTGCTCGCGCTCGCGCAACAGGACATCCATCAACGCTGGTCCCTCTACCAGAGCATGAGCGATCGCTGGCCTGGCTCGTCACGGATTCAACAACGGACGGAATCACGCGCCAGGCCGCTGTGACGACAGCCGGCGCCCGTCACAGCGCCGGTATTCAGCGAGCCGCCCGCGCTGTCGGACTCACCTGAGGCAGGTCACGCCGGTCCGCCCTCGCCTTGGCCTGGATTGATTCGATGTACTTGACCAGGTTGTTGATCCGCTCTTCGTTGACCTCGTTCCTGTTGTCGAGACCTTTGAAGATTGGGCCCCACACCGGCATGTCGCTAGATCCGTGCACCGGGGTGGACGCGCGTTTGCCGCCGCGAATGACGTCCTCCACCCGTTCGGCAGGAAACATCCCCCGATTCCGCTGCGTCAGCGTCGTGAGATCTGGCGGCGGCGTCTTCAATGCCGAAGCCACGTGTCCGCCGCCCCGGCCGTCTCGACCATGGCAGGACGCGCAGTAAAACTCGAACAGATCACGTCCAGCCATTGAGCGAATCACGAGATCAGGCGCCTTGCGGACGCCTTCCTGCGTCGACTGCGTCGACATCGGGAAACCGATTGTCGACACCACGGCCAGAAGCGAAATCGTCATCGTACTCATCACAACGTTCATATCGCACCTCGACGACAAGCTCCCCGCCGCATTACCAGGGCGGAAGGGTCATAAACAGGAACTCCCGCAAGTAGCGGTCGTGCGACGCAAGCAGTTCAGTCGGGCTGCCGTCAAAGCAGATCTGACCCTCGTGGAGCACCATGAATCTCGCTCTTCCCTGCCCTTCCCGGGGGAGAGCGCGAATAAGTGATTTCTGTTGTTCCAGCCGTGCCTCGTGATACGCCATGTAGAACGCGTCGCGAATCTGATGGGTGACAACGATGCAGGTCACGTGTTCCAGGTCCCGCAGCTTCACGATCTCGTCGTCCACGGTGGCTGCGATGATCGGGTCGAGGCCGGTCGTCGGGTCGTCGAACAGGAGCAGGTTTGGCCGAGCGGCAATGGCCCGGGCGATCGCGACGCGCCGCTTCTGGCCACCCGACAGCTCTGACGGCAATCGGTCGATGTAGTCCTCCAGGCCGATGAACCGCAGCACGTCGAGCACGCGCGCGTGAACCTGGTCGCGCGGCAGGTTGGTCTCCTCGTAGAGGCGGTAGCCGACGTTTTCCTCGACGGTGAGGGAATCAAAGAGCGCTCCTTCCTGGAAGAGCATGCCGATGTCCGCCCGCATCCGCATCAGGTCGAGCTCGTTCATGCCGCTGATCTGTTTGCCATTGACGCGAATCGTGCCGGAGTCTGGCCGAAATAGTCCAAGAGCAAGTTTCAACAGCACCGACTTCCCCGAACCGCTCGCGCCGAGCAGGATGTTCATGCCGCCTCTCGGAATCGTGAAGCTGATATCGCGAAGCACAACGTGGTCGTCGAACGCAAACGTCACGTGTTCGAACGTCACGGCGGGTGATGTGTGGTCAACAATTGCGGCTTGGACTACCGCAGTCAGCTGCTCCACGTCTCGGCTCCTGCAATATCACCGGTACATTCGGATCTGAATGTCGCCACGGTGAGGTGCCACATTCACGGCGCGACAGCGAACCCTCTGGGTGCGCATCCGTACGGGACGTAGCCGCTGAACATGACGAACCATCCGAGCTCATGCCATCGGGCACCGCGTCACGCGAGCGGCGACCGACTGGTCCGGCGAGGGCGGGAATAGCGTGACGAACGCACCGTACTGGAATGCCTCCAGTTTCATCCGGCATGTGTGATGCGCACGATCGAGTTCGGAGCAGAACACGGCGGCGACCCACCCGGTCGAATCAGTCACACGCGTGACCTGACTTTGCAGCACCGGGCACCACGTTGATTGAAGCGCCATATGAGCCTCCTTAGGTTTCGGCCGCCACGTTTCGCGATTAGAGATAACTACGCAATCTGACTGCCATGAGGAGCCGCCCGCGGCTATGTCTGACGCCAGAACGTGAACGATTTCACAGCCGAAACGAAGAATTCACCGGCGGCCACGAGCTGACTCCGCCGCTCCGGCGGCACTGACGAAAATCCGACAGCAGCACTCTCCGAAACTCAGATCCTGCACGCAAGTTCGGCCGGCAGGGTTCGTGCGTGACGAGGGCCATGGAGGCCGGCTCGGCCCGGCGACCGGAGGGGAAGATGCCTGCTCGCCTTATCGCCTTCATGTCAGCCGTGCTGGTGTCACTGTGCATCGCAGCGACCGGCGCGCAGTCGGTCCCACACTGGCCCACTTACCCGATCGCACAAACCCCGGCCGAACTCCAGCCCGCCCTGCATCGGGGAGACCTCGTGATCCTTGCGATTCAAAGTGCGACGTCCGCTGAATTGACGAGGGAACTGACGTCGGGTGGCCCGGGAGATGCCATTCGGGTCTGCCATCTTTCCGCCACGGCGCTCATCTATCGTCTGGGTCGTGACGAAGGGATTGCCGCCGGCCGTACGGCGGCACGGCTCCGCGCGCCGGTTAACGCGCCGAAACCGTGGGCCGTACCCGTCGTCGCGCAGTACGCGAACGCAAGAGCGGCGGACGTCGAGGGGTTCGTGGTCGATCTCGGAGACAAGGTGGGAATCATGCGGCCCGTCGCTCACCGGCCCGTGTGCTCATCCTGTCACGGCGTCGAAGAGAAACTTGACGCGCGTGTGCGACAGGAATTGAAAGACCGATACCCAGGGGATCGGGCCACTGGCTTCAAGGACGGAGACCTTCGCGGGTGGATCTGGGTGGAACTGCCGAAGAATCGATGACCACCCTTGACCGTGGCGCGGAACTCTCGGCCGCGAAGCGGCGTCGGCAGCAGTCCGTCATGTCCGCTCAGGAACCGCGTCTCAGGCGGCGATCGTCACGGGCACATCGATTGCTGTGGTCACTCAGCGAGAGGACATCATCATGAGCGACTATGGCAGACGGATAGTCCTGGATCAGAGACTCGATACGGTCGTTGACGCACTGAACGCGGCGATACGTGCGGAAGGCCTGACGCCACTCGGCGCGATCGATGTGCGCGAGCACTTTGCGCGCCACCTGTCCCATGACTTCCGACGGTATACGCTCGTGCATGCCTGGTCGCCGAAGCTGGCGATGGAGGCCCTTCGGCACAGCCCGGATGCCGGCACACAGTTGCTCGCAATCTTCGCTGTCTATGAACTTGGAGACGGTGAAACGGTCGTTGTCGCAAATCCGCCATTTGCCAGTCTTACCGACGACCACCAATGGCGGAAAGCCTTTCCGGTGCTCGCATCGAACGCGGATCGCGAAGTCGAGAAGGTTGCGCGAATCGTCGATCGGATCGCGCCTGCCGCGGTCGGCCAGCCCGGCGTCGCATAACGGAAAGGGACGCCGCTCGAACCCCAAGGTTGAAGGCGAGTCAAGGCGACTGAGCACGTCGCCGCGTCACTTGCCATTTGCCACTGATCAGGCGCACCCCGTCCTCACACGTCGAAGTGAATGTCCCCTCCATAGCGTCGGATTGCGCCGTCCCAACGAACGTCGCAGTCGCCTGGCAGTTCCGATCCGGATCCCAGTAGGAAGCAATGATGCCGTTGATTCGTCCCTGCTCTGCCCGAACGAACTTGATGGTGAGCAGCTGCGTGTATGCCGCGTCGATCGGTCCGCTATGAGGGTCGCCAGGAGGATACGGACGATACGGCACGCGCGTCCCCTCGGCGATCATCAGCACGTCGCCGGATGCTTGCTCGTCGCTGGCCGATAGCGTGAAATCGATCAGGCCTCGTCGGTTGGCCGCCGAGGTCGTGTACGAGCCCCGCCATCGCCCGGCGAGAATCTCCCAGTCGGCACGGCTTGCGAACACACGCACCAGCGGTGGATTCGCGACGCAGGCCGCTGAAGCGATCGTTGCGACGGCGATCGCTACCGCCAGATGCCGGCGCACCAGCCACCGGCGGGCGAGTCGGGACGTCCGAGCGCCGCTACACATAGGCCCGGGCGAGAAGGTACGCCCCATCTTGCGTGCGGCGAAGGAATTCGGCAGCCTCGAGCGCGCCCAAAACCGCCTCGCAGGTGCCAGAGTCAAGCGCCCAGAGCCGTTGGGCCTGCTTCCTCGTGAGATGAAGCCCGGGCATCTCGAGGAAATTCCCTCGGACGACGGCGAGCAAACCCACGAAATCGAGATGATGCTGAGAGCACCCTACGTCAACGACTGCAGTCATGATTCATCCTGTCGGAGTGAAGGCCCTGGTATGACGTGGGCAATCCACGTGCCGCCTGCAGGCGCATCGCCGCACAGCAACAATCACGTATTCGATCGTCGACCCGGGCAAATTCCAGCAGCGGTGGGGAAAATTCCGGGCTCCACGGCAGGAGACGCAGTGGCACGGCTGCCGAATCTGCGGCGCCGCAGCCGCGCAGCCGTGACCATACCTGGTGATTCCGCGGGTATCACTCTTGCGATTCCCAGCGTCTGGAGGCGTGTATGCGACTCAAAGCCATCATGACGAGCCCGGTCGAAATGATTTCCCCGCGCGCGTCAATCAGGACGGCGCAGCGGGTCCTCAAGGTGAAAGGCATCCATCACCTTGTCGTGGTTGCTGGCGAGGCCATTGTCGGGCTCGTGACGGCTGACACGTTGAGGGATCGTCAGGCCGAGGGCGCCACTCGGGTCGAGGACGCCATGATCCGTAACATCACGGTATTAAGTCCGGAAATGACCGTGCGAGAAGCGGCTGCGCAGATGATTCCTGGCCATCCTCAGACGGCGGTGCCTCTGGTCCGCAGGAATCGGTTGGTCGGTATTGTCACGGTTTCAGATTTGCTCAATCTGGCGGCGAAGTCTCGGGTTCCATCAGTCGTCGGATCGGCCTGCTGACGCGACAGGCGCTGAACGCGGAGGTCGCCGCGCCGGCCGACCGGCGCGCATCGCGACGCGATGGTTCGTGACGTCCTCGTCGCGGCCGACACGACATGCTCGGTGCAGCGCTTGCCGGGCTCGAAGCGCGTCAAATACCGGCAGCCGCGGTCATGCAGAAGGACCGGTTGGTTGGTCTTCTCACCGTCGGGTCGATCGCTGAATTCATCAAGCTTCAGTCACAGCTGGATCAGGCCGCGTGACCCGATTCGATCGGGTTCTGGCGAGAACCGGGCAGTTGCCTGGCAAGGCGCGGTTTAGGGCGCGCCTCTGTCTCGCGCATTTGGCAAGGATTTCCGCGGTAGCATCGCCGGTATGACGCATGCTAATAGGAACTCGATGCCCCAAATGCCAGGCGACGACTCCTTTCGACGTCTCGAGGCGATTCGCTACGCGCTCGATCAAGCGGCGATTGTCGCAATCACCGACCAACGGGGCATCATCACCTACGTCAACGACAAGTTCTGCGAGATCTCCAAGTACAGCCGCGACGAGCTCCTCGGCCAAGACCACCGGATCATCAACTCGGGCTATCATCCGAAGGAATTCATCCGCGAGCTGTGGCACACGATCGCACAGGGACGCATCTGGCGCGGTGAACTGCGCAATCGAGCCAAGGATGGATCGATCTATTGGGTTGATACCACCCTCGTTCCGCTCCTGGACCCGTCGGGAAAACCGCGCGAGTACCTCGCGATCCGCAGTGACATCACGGCGCGTAAGGCGATGGAACAGCAACTCGCGGATCAGGCTGCGCTGACCCAATTGGGGCATCTGGCTGCGGTGGTCGCGCACGAAGTGCGCAATCCGCTGGCCGGAGTCAAGGGATCGCTCCAGGTGCTGCGCGCGCGCGTCGCCATGACCCCGGGCGACGTCAAGGTGATCGATGCCATGATCGCGCGGCTCAACACCCTCAATAACAAGGTCGACGACATTCTTCGTTTCGCGCGGCCACGGTCACCAATTCTCGAGGCGGTCGCGTTAAAAGCCGCGATTCTCGATGCGAGCGCGAGCGTCGAAGCCGCCGCAGCAGGCACGTGTCCCGGCATCCGGACACCCGACACGCCGACGATTGTTCGTGCCGATCGTGAGATGCTCCATGCGGTTTTGCTGAATGTGTTGCTGAATGCCTGCCAGTCCGGATCTCGCGAACCGGTCGACGTCACGGTCAGCAATCACATGGATACGTGCCAGATTGACATCGCCGATCGCGGTGTCGGCTTTGCGAACGCGGATCCGGAGCAACTGTTCCAGGCCTTCCACACGACGAAACCCGGCGGCACTGGACTCGGCCTGGCGATTGTTCGGCGGCTGCTGTCGCTGCAAGGCGGCACCGTCGTATTGCGACCACGTGACGGCGGCGGTGCCGTCGCAAGGCTGACTCTGCCGCTTGGTTCGCGCGGAGGATCATGACGCCGCTGACCGCAAGGCGCATACAGTTTCCTCCCGTACTTGGAACGTCACGACGGGGCGCGGCACGAGGCCCAAGCTGATGCGGCGTAAAATGAACGACGCTGGCAAATCCGGCAAGAACGTCGCCCATCGACTGACGTTCATTCAGCAATCAGCATTCAGCACTTTCAGGATGAGTCACTCTAGGGGTGCTCGCTGAAGCAGCGGCCGCTCGCGGTTGCCTACTTTCCCGCCTGAGTAATAGTCACGACCTTGTCCCGTACGACGATCGTGCCAGCGCGTGATGACGCGCTGTCATTCGGTGCGACCGAGAATGCCACCGGATTGTCGCCCGAGCGAGGCATACTGCTGGTGACCGTGATCCACGGCGCCTGCGACTGGGCGGTCCAGACGCAACGATCCTGTGTTGCGCCGCCGCACTCGGTGGGATCGCTTTGCTGGATCACGTTAAAACTGCCGGTACCACCGGCGCCGCTAAAGCTGAATGCCGACTGGCTCACCGCGTAGCGGCACCCAGCCTGGGCGACGCGAACGTTCTGACCCGCGGTCGGTGTGGGCCACCGCACCATCAGGATTCCCTCACGCGGCGCATCGTAATTGTCGGAGTAATTGATCGAGATCGACGCCGAACCGCTGCCGGACGCACCGTTGGGCACACTCAGCCACGGCACGCTGGCGGTTGCCGTCCACGGACAACTCGTTTGCGTCGTGATTTCGGTCGTGAGCGTGCCTCCGGCCATGCACGCCGTGACCAGTACCGGCGCGACGGAGTACTGGCAGCCTCCCACGTCACCCGCTTGTTTCACCGTAAACCGGCGATCGGCAATGACAATGGTTCCGGCGCGGTCGGCGATCTCCGTCGATCGAGCCACGCTGTACGAAACGGTGTTCGTCCCGGCGGCTTGAGCGCCGCTCGTCACGGTCAACCAGGCCGAATCGCTGGTCGCCACCCAGGCGCACTCGGCCAGGGTCGAGACGACGAAAGCGCCAGAGCCTCCATCCTTGCCGTACTCGGCACTGACTGGCGAAAGATCGAAGGTGCACACGATTGGCGCACGTCCCGGCTGCGTGATCGAATGGATCTGTCCGGCGACGGTCACGCTGCCGGTTCGCGACGTGGTTGACGCATTCGCTCCAATTGCGTACGTCACCATGCCTGCGCCACTGCCGCTGGCGCCGCCGGTGATCGCGATCCACCCCGCGCTGGCGGTCGCGGTCCACGAGCAGCCGGCCGCAACGGTCACCGCCACCGTGCCGCTGCCGCCGCCGCTGTCGATCGTGGTGGTGCCGGGCGAGATCGTGAGCGAACAGGTCGGAGTTGGCTCAGTCGGTGAGGTCTTCTCACAACTCATGAGTCCGGCCGATAGCAACGTGGCGAGCGATGCACAAACGACCAGCCGTCTGCTCATGTCGCACCCGCGATTTTTCTGACGCGTGGCTATGGCTTCGCCGCCATCTCCTGCTGCGCTGACACCGGTACCAGCGCGTCCGGCAACACGAACTCGTGCTCCGGGTTTCGGACGGTCAGTACGGGACACGGGGCCGTGCGGACAACGCGCTCGGCGACACTTCCCATGAAGAGATGCGCGATCGCGCTCCGGCCGTGCGTGCCCATGACGATGAGATCAATGCCGTTCGTGCGGGCATAGTCGACGATCTCGGTCGCCGGACTGTTGCTCGTCACGGTTGCCGCCTTCGCATGCATCTCCCGCCGATCTTCGTCGCTCAAAAGAGCCTCGGTTCGTTTTCGGCCAGCATGCTCGATGTCTACCTGAACCTCGGGCGAAATCGCGGCGTATCCGTAGCCATCCATCGCACGGGCCAGAACGTCTTCGACGACGTGGAGCACGTGTAGCTCGGCACCGGAGTCACGCGCCAGCGCTTGCGCGTAGCGCAGCGCCGATTCGGCCGCGGGTCCGAAGTCCGTCGCCACCAGAACTTTCTTCAGAACAATCATGACAACCTCCGTCTCACTTGTTCGTTGCCACCGTCATGCCAGCGCCAGTCGATGGAATTCCCTGGGTCGAACACGGGTGATGGACGCGGCGAGGGCCCAAGTGACGGATTCTCGTTAACGGAAAGCCGTTTCGACGATCCGGCTCCCGTCGGCGGGCGTGTGACCTCTCACTGACACGGGAGTCCCCCGCAGTCCGGTACCCGACGGGCTGCGGTTACATCTCGAGCGATTCCCGCCTGCTCACGGATCACACCGGCCGCCAGATTCCAATCGATTGCGTCGGCCAAATGCAACAGCTCCGCGCTCGTGCGAAGTCGGTCGACCGGCTTCGGATACTGTCGGTAGACATCGCGGTGACTCTCGACGTACACACGGCCCTCGACGACGGCGAGCAGGACCGGCTGATAGACGATCTCCCCCGTCGCCCCGACTTGAACCCGATCGAAGATCGTCCGGATGTCATCCGGATGGAGCCGGATGCAGCCGTGTGTCTGATGGTGATAGATGCTGCCCGGCGCGTTCGTCCCGTGCATGCCGACGCCGGGGAGACTCAATCCGAACCATCGATCGCCGAGGGGATTGTCAGGACCCGGAGCCACTTTGATCAGAGGCGGTTTACCTTCTCGTTGCATTTCTCGCTGAATCGACACCGGCACATCCCAAGTTGGATCGACTTCTTTCGTCAGAATCGAAAACCGACCGATTGGCGTCGGCCAGCTGCGACGACCGAGCGCCACGGGGAAAGCCTGAACCGGTGCGCTATCGTCGATCAGGAACAGCATTCGCTGCGGGACGTTGATCACGATCGATGAGCCGGCCACGGGCGGCACGATATGACGCGTGTCGACGGCCAGCGCTTGACCGGCGGCGAGCTTCGTGCCTCGCAGACCGTTCATCGACGCCATCGTGGCGACGTCGACACCGAGTCGAGCACCGATACTTCCAAGCGTCTCCCCGGGAGCGACGGTGTATTCCATCACGTTGCCGACGATTTGGCGCGAGGCCGGGATCGACGGTTCGGATGAGATCACGCCGCCGACGAGGCCCACCAGCGCGCCCGCGAGAGCGATTCGACCCATTGGCGGCCCTCCTGCAACGTCTCGAACAAGGGTGACGCATAACGCGCGCCGACCCGGGATGGCTGGAATCGTCATCGGCAGTCGGCGACTCTCGCGCCGAGCGGATTGCCCGCGTCTCGCCGGTGATGCGTCGGGGCGCGACGCAGGCGCTCGTCAAATTGGCGATTGAGCTTGGTGGCAACCGAGCATGCACATTGCAAGGATGGACGACGTGGACCTCAAGACGACGTATCTCGGACTCACGCTGACGCACCCTCTCGTCTGCGGTGCATCGCCATTGAGCGCCGACCTTGACATGGTTTTGAGGCTCGAAGATGCGGGCGCCGCCGCGATCGTAATGCACTCATTGTTCGAGGAGCAGATCCTGAAGGACGCGATGCGCCGTCCTCATCTCCGCCGCGAGTCGCCGACGCGCTCGTTAGTCGATCAGAGTCCGCCGCTGAGCGCGTACGCGCTGTCGCCCAGCCAGTACATCGAACATCTCCTGCGTGTGAAACAACGCGTCAGCATTCCGATCATTGCGTCGCTGAACGGCACGACGGCTGAAGGGTGGCTCCACTATGCGCGAGCGCTGGAAAGGGCTGGCGCCGATGCGCTCGAGCTGAATTTCTACCACGTCGCGGTCGACCCGTCAGAGACCGGGCAGACGATCGAGCAGCGATTGATCGATATCGTGGCCGTCGTCAAGGAATCCGTGTCGATTCCGGTGGCGGTCAAACTTTCACCCTTCTATTCGTCAGTGCCCAACCTGGCGGCGCGGCTCGAACGGATTGGAGCCGACGGACTGGTCCTGTTCAATCGCTTCTATCAGGCGGACATCGACCCGGATACGCACGGCGCGACGCTGACCGTGGAGCTGTCGAGTTCCTCCGACCTGCTACTCCGTCTCCATGCGGTTGCGATTCTGGCCGATCACCTGCGACTGTCGCTGGCGGTCAGCGGCGGGGTACATGAACCAATCGACGTCGTACGGGCGGTCCTGGCCGGTGCCGATGCGGTGCAGATCACGTCGACGTTGCTGCGGCACGGCCCGTCGCGCCTCACATATCTGCGCGCCGAGCTCGAGAAATGGTGTGCCAGCCGCGGACACGATTCCCTGTCGCAGATCAAGGGATCCGCGAGCCTCGCACGGCATCTTGCGCTGTCGAGATTCGGTCGCGACGAGTACGTCTCGGTTCTGCAGTCCTGGAATCCCAGTCGGTCGCCGGTGATGGATTGACGGCTAGCCGTCGACCAGCGATGAGCGCAGTCGGGTTTCTGATGGATCTTCATCCAGTCCGCAATGCTTGATTCGGTCGCCGAGGGTCGAGCGCTTGACCTGCAGCATCGCCGCAGCCTTGGACTTATTGCCATGGCTCGCGTCGAGCGCCCACCGAATCAGAGTCGTTTCGACCTGCCTGAGCCGATCGTCGAGCGAGATCGTGCTCGTCGCCGGCAGCGGCGGCGCAGCGATCTCGGGTTCGGCTGTTTCTGGACGAGCGCGAAACAGGATCCCTGCAGCCACGCACCCGATGCGCACCGTTCCACAGGTGTTCGTCTGAGCGATGCGCTCGCAGGCGTTCTCCAGTTCCCGAACGTTACCGGGCCATTCGTAGGTGGCGAATGCCTGGAGCACCGCCGGAGAGATGGGTGGCATCGGCTCCCCACGCGCGCGGTAGAATCGCTCGAGAAAAGCCTCGAGCAGGATCGGGATGTCTTCTCGCCGTTCTCGGAGGGGCGGCAGCGTCAGCGGCAGCACGTTGAGGCGGTAGTACAGGTCCTCGCGAAACTTACCTTCGGCGACCAGCTGCTTGAGGTCGCGCTTGCTGCCGGCCAGCACCCGGACATTCACCGGAACCAGCCGAGTCCCGCCCAATCGTTCCACCGTGCGATTCTGTAGCACCCGCAACAGCTTCACCTGCATCCCAAGCGGAACGTCATCGATATCGTCGAGGAAAATCGTGCCGCCATCGGCCATCTCGAACCGGCCGGGACGATCCTTGATCGCCCCCGTGAACGCCCCTCGCTCGTGACCGAAAAGCTCTGACTCGATGAGGGTTTCGGAGAAGAGCGCACAGCTGACCGCGACGAACGGACGATGGCTGCGGCGGCTCGTCTGATGAATCAGCGTCGCGACGACTTCCTTACCGGTGCCGCTTTCGCCGGTGATGAGAACGGTACTGTCGCTGCGGCTGATGATATTGACGAAGTCAAACACCGCACGCATCTTTGTGCTTCGGCCGACGACCACGTTTTCACGGCGTATCTGTGGATTCGTCAACATCGCCGTATCCTCACGCAAGTCGGATATTGCCGAAATCGGGCATCGCCTCGCGCAGCGCCACCTCGACGCCCAGATGCAGCGTCATGTGGGCGCTCGGGCACTGGGCGCATAGCCCGGACAGTCTGACAACCGCAGAATCGCCCACGACGTCGACCAGCTCGATATCACCGCCATCCGCCACCAGGCAGGGGCGAACGCGAGCGAGGATGGACTCAATGCGTTCACGCGTAACCATTGCGCCTCCGATTAGAGATGACAGCGGTGGTCACGGCAACCGATGTGCCAGGGCGTCGGCAACGGATTCCCGTGAAAGCCCTGGAATTCCGGCGCAAGCCGACAACCGGCGTCGGTTTCACATGCGGAATTGTTCCCGACATGGGGGACATTTCCGCACACCGCGGTACGCTGACACCTCGACGATGCCAGGATGTCGGAGGATCAATCCGCTGGAAATCCGCCACGTGCGATGCGACGCTCGCGAGAGACCCGTCGATAGACGTGGCACATCGCGTGCTCTGGGACGTATTGCATGCACAAGGTTCCTCCCTCAGCTCCGGCCGTGGACGACCTCGACAGCGAGCGGCTGATTCTCCGAGATGGCACGACGGCAACCGTCAGATGCTCCGTCCCGGCCGACGAAGCCGCGATTGTGAAATTCTTCGACGATCTGTCGCTGGAATCGCGCTGGCACCGGTTTTTCGCGGTCGCGAAGCCACGCCCCGAGCTGCTTCGTCGCTTTGCTGATTCCGGAAGCCCGCGCGAGGCATTCACGCTGCTCGCCTTTCGATCTGTCGATGGAAGCACCCGCATCATCGCCGTGGCATCGTACATCGCGTTGACTGGTACGGCCGCCGAAGTGGCGTTCGCGGTCGACGATCGATTCCACGGCAAAGGCATCAGCACGTTGCTGCTCGAGCGGCTCGCCGTTCATGCCGCAGAGTCCGGCTTTCTTGCTTTCCATGCATCGGTCCTGGCCGACAACGCCGCCATGCGCGACCTGTTTCGTGATTCCGGATACGAGATTCGCTCGACGTCGGGGCAGGGAGTCATCGAGCTGCGACTGAGTCTGTCACCGTCGGCCGAAGGCATCGTCTCCGCCGAGCAGCGCCGCCAGCGCGCGACGGCCGAGTCAATCCGCCCGCTGCTCGAACCGCGATCAATTGCGGTGATCGGCGCGTCGCGGAATGCGTCGAAGATCGGATCCCGCATCCTCCGAGCGCTGCGGGTGAGCGGGTACGAGGGACGGATCGTCGCCGTGCATCCCAGCGCCGGTGAGCTGGAGGGGGTGCCGGCAATACCCCTCGCCCGGAACCTGGCGGCCGGTATCGACCTCGCGATCATCGCCGTGCCCGCTGCTCGCGTGCTCGAAACCGTCGACGACTGTGCCGCGGCGGGCGTGAAATCGCTTGTCGTGATTAGTGCAGGCTTCGCGGAAACGGGACCGGACGGCGTCGAGTTGCAGAACGCGCTCACCGAGCGCGTCCGCAGCCACGGGATGCGAATGATCGGACCCAACTGCATGGGCCTGCTGAACATGGATCCCGCGGTCCGGCTGAACGCGTCGTTTTCACCGGTGTGCCCGCCTGCTGGATCGATCGCGTTGTCGTCGCAGAGTGGCGCCCTCGGAATCGCCATCCTGCGACTTGCGGCGGAACGACAGATCGGTCTGTCCGCGTTCGTCAGTGTCGGGAACAAGGCTGATGTCTCGAGCAATGACCTGCTCGAGTACTGGGAATCCGATCCGCGAACGCGGGTGATTACGCTGTACCTGGAGTCGTTCGGCAACCCGCGGCGCTTTGCTCGCCTGGCACGGCGAATCGGTCGTCAGAAGCCCATTGTTGCGCTCAAGGCCGGGCGATCGCAGGCAGGGTCGCGGGCGGCGGGCAGCCACACGGCCGCGCTCGCAGCGAAGGATGTCGTGGTCGACGCCCTGTTCCGGCAGACCGGCGTCATTCGGGCCGAGACGATGGATGAGATGTTCGATGTGGCGGCATGTCTTGACGCGCAACCGCTACCTGCCGGGCCCCGAGTTGGGATTGTGACGAACGCCGGTGGTCCGGGCATCCTGGCGGTCGATGCGTGCGAGGCCGCGGGTCTCAAAGTCGTTGAATTCGGGTCCGACGTTCGGACCAGGCTGCACGAATTTCTGCCGTTAACCGCGAGCGTGGGCAATCCAATCGACATGATTGCGTCGGCCGGACCGGACGCGTATCGCCAGGCGATCGACGTCGTGCTTTCCGCACCCGACGTCGATGCGTTGATCATCGTATTCACGCCGATCGACGACGCGGCGTCCTCGACGATTCTCTCCGGCATACGGGCGGGAATCGCCTCGGCTCGCGGCCGTGGGTTCAGGAACAAGCCAGTCCTCGCCTGTGTGATGTCGAACGCCACCGTCGATCTGCCGCTGCGCGTGTCGGGCGAAACGATACCGACCTATGCCTTTCCGGAGAACGCGGCACGCGCGCTCGGCAAAATGGCCGCCTACGCGGGGTGGCGGAACCAGCTCGCCGGACTCTTCTGGACGTTCGACGACCTGCATGTCGAAGAAGCGCGCACGATTTGCCGTACCGCCCTTGCCCGGGGCGAGTCGTGGCTGAGCGATCACGACATCTGGGGCGTTCTCAGCGCGTTCGGGTTCCCAGTCGCCGTCCACCGCCTGGCACGTACGGCGGATGAAGCCGTCGCGTTCGCGTCGATCATTGGATTTCCGGTGGCCGCGAAGCTGGCGTCGACCCAGGTCACCCACAAAACCGAGCTCGGTGCCGTCCGGCTGAACCTCGCCTCATCACACGACGTCCGAGCCGCATTCGACGACATCATGGCCCGGGGGCGACAGGCCGTCGGCTCGGCGGCGATCGAAGGCGTGCTCATCCAGCCGATGATCTGCGGCGGGACCGAAACGCTGTTCGGCATCACCCACGATTCCTTGTTCGGCCCGCTGGTGGCGTTCGGCATGGGCGGAATCAATGTCGAAGTCATCGGCGATGTCCGATTTCGGGTGGCGCCGCTGACCGATCGCGACGCTGACGAACTGCTCCACGAGATTCGTGGATTCCGGTTGCTCACGGGGTACCGTGGACGTCCCGCGGCAGACGTCGCGGCGCTACGCGACGTGCTCCTCAGGATGTCCTGTCTCGCCGAACGAGTACCCGAGATCGCCGAACTCGATCTGAATCCGGTCATTGCGCTGGCCCCAGGAGCCGGCTGTCGTGTCATCGACGCGCGGATCAGGGTCGCGCTGCCGAACGGGCACTCGCGTCACGGCCTGCCGGAAATCCGGCAGGCATCCGGAACGACAGCACTTTCACCAGCCAGCACGTTCGACGTCGTGGCCTAACGCCGGCATGCTGATTGCGGTCATCATCCGCAATGCAGGCGACCACCACCGAGTTCACGACGCGATCGACATCCGTCGATCACACGATGCTGCAGGGACCGCACTCACGAACACGTGAGCTGCTCCTGGTGTTGCGCGCGGTCAGCGACTTCCTTCGTGGCTTTCGTGCGCTGCATTTCGTCGGACCCTGTGTCACGGTCTTCGGCTCGGCTCGATTCAACAGCGAGCACCCCTACTACGCGCTGGGGCGTCTCGTCGGACATCGACTCGCCGACATGGGCTTCACCGTCATGACCGGGGGAGGCCCCGGGCTCATGGAAGCGGCCAATCGCGGCGCTCGTGACGCTGGAGGACGTTCGGTGGGCTGCAATATCGCCCTGCCACACGAGCAGAAGCCGAATGCATACCTCGATCGTTCGGTCACGTGCCGCTACTTCTTCGTCCGGAAAGTGCTGCTCTTCAAGTATTCCTACGCGTTCATCGCGCTTCCGGGCGGCGTCGGCACCATCGATGAGCTGTTCGAGGCGTTCACGCTCATTCAGAGCGGAAAGATTCGCCAGTTCCCGATGATTCTCATGGGCACGGACTACTGGCGGCCGCTCACCGATCTGCTCCAACGCATGGCCATCGATGGAGCGATCGGGGCGCGCGATCTCGACTTGCTGCTGGTCACCGACGATGTCGAGGATGCCATCAATCACCTCGAGCGTAACGCGATCGATCGTTTCGCACTGCGCGCGCTCAGGCCTTCGCGATGGCTTGGCGAGTCGGCTCCCTCTGGTGCTGCCACGAGCGTCCGGCCATAAGACTCGCGGCGATTGCGCTCGACTACGACACGCTCGCGCTGACTCAACAGTCACCACTCCGCGATCGATCTACCGGGCCTCAACAACCTCAGGCGTGCGTGTGACGTCCACGGGTACGTCGGCTCGATTCGGATACAGTGCCACCTTCAGCACGCCGTCGGCCTGATGGCTGAAGAGATCGTAGGCCTGCAGGATGTCGTCGAGCGCGAAGTGATGCGTGACGAGCGGTGAGAGGTTCACGCGGCGACAGACGATCATCGCCATCAGCCGGCGCATGCGTTCCTTGCCTCCCGGGCACAACGTCGTCACGATACGCTGATCGCCGAGCCCGGCGTACAGCGCGTCGTAAGGCGCGACCAGCTTGCCGGAATAGACACCAAGGCTCGATAGCGTGCCGCCGGGACGTGTCACCCGAAGGGCGCGTTCGAACGTCTCCTGCCGTCCGAGCGCTTCGATCGCGACGTCCACCCCGCGGCCGTCGGTCAGTTCCTTGATGGTGTCGACGACATCAACCGTGTTCGCGTTCAACGTCACGTTGGCGCCGAACTGCCTGGACATCTCGAGTCGCTTGGGAATCGTGTCGACCCCAATAATCAACGAGGCGCCCTTCAGTCGCGCCCCCAGCGTCGCGCAGAGTCCGATCGGCCCTTGCGCGAAGACGGCTACTGAATCGCCGACTCTGATGTTGCCGCTCTCGGCACCCGACAGGCCGGTCGAGAAGATGTCGGGGCACAACAGGACGTCTTCATCGCGAAGCGCGTCGGGGATCGGTGCAAGATTGGCGCGGGCGTCGGGAACGCGAAGGTATTCGGCCCAGGCGCCATTGATGGTGTTCCCGAATCTCCACCCCCCCAGCGCGCCTCCGCACTGAGAGTGGACGCCGTTCAAGCAGTAAAAGCACTGACCGCAGGGCGTAATCGCCCCAACGATCACCCGCTGGCCGATGGTGTAGTCCGCTTCCAGGCCCGGGCCAAGTGCGTCGATCACGCCGACCGGCTCGTGCCCAAGAATGAGGCCCGGCTTTACCGGATATTCGCCGCGCACGATGTGAACATCCGTGCCGCAAATCGTCGTCGCCGTGATCCGGATCAACGCTTCGCCGACTCCAGGGATCGGTTTTGGAACTTCCTCAAGTGCGATCTGGTCCTTACCCTTGAAAACAACAGCCTTCATCGTGCCCATGACGTGACTCCTTGCGACCTATGCATCAGCTCAGATTCCGTTCAGCGCGTCGTCGTGCAGTTGCCGATGGGTTCGTCGGCGCGGCCGCTGGCCCGGTCACCGAACCGTATGGGCGGGTGACCAGGCGCGGCGGCCTACGTGGCGGCGATCATGCGCTCGGGGCGGGCGTCTCCTCACGCGGCGCTCTTGGCCTCCGTTTTAGGTTCGTCGATTTGCACCTTACGGGCCTTCGC
>JBKPNQ010000191.1:0-13198 GCA_046732715.1 Acidobacteriota bacterium
AGTCGCGGAGATCCCAGAATCAGAAGCATCACGACGGTCAGAAGTCTGTGAACACACGACATCGAGGACATGCGGGCAAAGCATACGGCCTCGGGGGCCGTCCGTCGACGAGAATTGCCGCTTCGACGACGTCGTGCCTCACGGCCTCCGAGTCGTGAGCGCGGTTCAACTCCGGGGACCTCCGTCGTGAACAGGATCTGTCTGGGATTCGAACCTCACCCATCGGCGCCAACGCCTTGATGGGGCTGCCCTTAGGTGATGAGACTCATGGGACGCTTTCATCGGGTCCGAAGGGCGCGTTCGAAATGGAACTGGCAACTCCTTGCCGTGAAAGAGCTTGGAGTTGCGAGTGGATTTGACTGAGAGGCAGGGATTCGAACTCGGAGCAGGGTCTGTTTCTAACCTGGTGATGGCGCGCGACTTCTGGTTTTAAGCGCTTCAGTCACATTCGATTACTCGCGCCGTTTTCGTTCGCTGCCGTGCGCCCGAGTCCTCGTGATTCTCCCCCGGTCGTGGAGACATCATTCTGGAGACGGTAACAACCGGCGCCATCCGGTCGAGCACCCAACGCTCTTCAAGCGTGCTCCTTAAACCACTCGGATATCTCTCCAAATCTTTACAATCAGCGACCTATAGATCTGATCGATTCACCAGAAGCCGATTGTGACAGCCCCCTTAATCTCTCGCGATCACGTACGACGATTTACTCCAGCCTGGCCCCGGCCAATTCGAGATCTACGTGCGGCCATTTCCGAAGGTAAATGGCGGGCAATGGCAGGTCTCGTCAGCCGGCGGCACGCGGCCGCTCTGGGCTCCCGATGGGCGCGAGCTGTTCTACGTGAGTCCAAGCGGCGCGCTGATGGCCGTGCGCGTCGATGCCCGTGGAAGTGCCTGGAGCGCAAGCACGCCGCAGAAAGTCGTCGACGGTCCGTACGTCACCTTAACATCGGCAAGTGGCCGAACCTACGATATCTCTCCGGACGGCCGGCGATTTCTGGTGGTCAAGCAACCTGCTACTCGACCTTCTACAAACATCGTCATCGTACAGAACTGGCTAGAAGAGCTGCGGCGCCTCGCGCCCGTCAAATAACACCGCCCGTCTTCGAGGTCATTGCGGACGGCTGCACAAGTACGGCCTCGCAGCCGTCATCGACATATCGGGCGCCTAAACGGTCCCGCTCTTCCGGGCCCAGCGTCCAGTTTCGCGACGTTCAACGTGCCCGGGCCCGCGCGGTGCCGATCCCGCTAGCGGTCATGACACTCAACCTCGGATGTGGCGCAATCGATGCGGGGCGATTCTCCCAAACATCAATGACACCTTCGCCGGCGCTGCGCCGGACCTTGGTGCGTTCGAGCTCGGCCAACCGTTGCCCACCGACGGCCCGCGACCGGCGACACCTATCGATCGCGCCTACCATTTCAGAATCGTCCGTTGACCGGTACTCGCGCAAATACTCGAAATACGCACTGACCAATCCGTACATCGGGACGCGGAGGTACCGCACGGATGAGCCAGTTGCGCGTACTTCACGAACAGTGTTTGATCCAATCTCGGTTGCCCACACCCGACAGGAGCTCTATGCGCGGCGCTTATCACTTTTTCCGCCTGGCCGCGTCGCTGTTGCTGCTCGCCGTCGCCACTGATGCTGCGGCGCAACGCCTGCCCGTCAAGGCCTACACAATTGAGAGCGGCCTTGCGCACAATCGCGTCAAGCGTATCGTGCAGGACTCGCGCGGATTTCTCTGGTTCTGCACCGCAGCCGGCCTGAGCCGCTTCGATGGATACCAGTTCACGAACTATGGCATCGACCAGGGACTGACGGCACTGTCGCTCAATGACTTTCTCGAAACTGCCGACGGCGTCTACTGGATTGCGACGAATAGCGACGGCATCGTCCGATTCGATCTCCGGTCCGGCGCTGCGGGCCCGGCAAACTCGATCGAATCGCGACTGACCGTGTATTCCGTCAGCGGCGAACCGGTTACTAACCGTGTGAACGTGTTGTACCAAGACCGCTCCGGCATGCTCTGGGCGGGAACGGACGGTGGACTTTTTAGCCTGAATGAACGCGCCGGCGAGAAGCGGTTGCAGCCTGTCACGCTCGGCATTCCTTCGCATCCTGATATCCAAGTACAGGTGTGGGCGATCGCGGACGACGGCGCCGGCAATCTGTGGATTGCGACGACGTTCGGACTTATCAGGCGTCTAAGGAACGGGGAGATGATCCGGTATGCGGTTCAGCCCTCCGTCGACGACGATCAAGTCGCGGCCGTGGTGATCGATGGCGACGGCAGCGTCTGGGTAGGTCACCGGGCCGGCCTATTTCACTTCAATCCGGGATCTGAGTCCGTCAAAAGCACCCCGGACAGATCGCGATCGCTGCCGCGCGACACGCGTCACTACACGACCGCCGACGGGTTGGACAACAACACGGTGCTCGCAGTGCGCCGGTCCCACGATGGGCACATATGGATCCGGACGTTTGGTTCCGCGTTGGCGGAATTCGACGGCCACACGTTCCGAACCTACGCTGTCGGCGAGCGTCTTGGCGACACGATCGGTTCTCTCGCCGAAGACCGTGAAGGCAACCTGTGGCTCGGGACGACAGCGATCGGTGCGCTGAAGGTGATGAGGAACGGATGGACCATCTACAGTGACGCCGATGGCTTGGGCGAATCGGTCGCATCGATTGTGGAGAATCGTACCGGCGAGCTGTACGTGAACAGCAGTGGCTGGCATCTCAGCCGCTTCGATGGCGCTCGATTTTCAACGGTGCGGCTACGCCTGCCGAAGACGGTGTCCGATGCCAGCTGGCGCGACGTCAACGGCATCCTTCAGGATCATGTAGGGGAATGGTGGGTCGCGGCCCGCCAAGGTCTGTTTCGCTTTCCCAAGGTTGATCGGTTCGAGGATCTCGCGCGCGTCCCGCCGGTCGCCGTCTACACGACCAGTGAGGGATTGGCGACCAGCGACGTTACTCGACTGTTCGAAGACTCACGCGGCGATATCTGGATTAGTTCATGGGTGCAAGCGCCAGAGCCGCTCGTTCGTTGGGAGCGTACGACCGGACGCTTTCATCGGTACTCGCAAAGGGATGGCCTTCGGCCGTTTGTCAGCGCGCTGGTGTTTCAAGAAGACAAAGCAGGAAATATCTGGGTCGGCTTTCGTGAACAGGGCGTTGTCCGGTATCGCGACGGCCATTTTACGACGATTGGACCAGACAAGGGACTTCCAACCGGGAGTGTCAACAGCATGTACTTCGATCCGGCAGGACGCCTGTGGCTGACTGTTGGTCAGAAGGGTCTCTGCCGGATCGACCGCCCCGAAGCAGACGACCCTCGGGTGGTGACCTACTCCACGACGGACGGCCTCGCGAGCAACTTCGTTGTTCATGTGACGGGAGATGGGACCGGCCGCATCTACGTCACGCATATGCGCGGCATCGATCGTCTCGATCCCGCGACGTCGGCCATCAAGCATTACTCGACAGCGGACGGCCTTCCCGGCAGCGAATACAAAATGGCGTTCCGCGATCGTGGCGGAGCGCTGTGGTTTTGCACAACAACTGGAGTCGCACGCTTCCTGCCCGCCGCGAACGAACGCACCTCCCTCTCTCCGATTCTGATCGGTGGGCTTCGCATTTCGGGCATTCCGCATCCTGTATCGATGCTCGGCGAGCGTGCTGTATCCGGACTCCGTTTGCAACCCGATCACAACAACATTCAGGTCGATTTTTTTTCGCTCGGATTCAGAGCGGGCGAGACCGTTCGCTATCAGTACAAGCTCGAGGGAGCGGCCGGTGATTGGAGCGCGCCGGCAACTCGCCGCAGCGTTGATTTTGCGAATCTCGCGCCGGGTGTCTACCGTTTTCTGGCGCGGACGGTCAGCGCCGAGGGGGTTCCGGGCACGTCAGCGGCCAGCGTCGCATTCGAAATCCTGCCGCCAGTCTGGCGGCGTTCATGGTTTTTGGCGCTTGTGGCCTCGATTGTCGGATCGCTGACCATCGCATTCGCGCGCTATCGGCACGAGCGCCTGAAGGCGCTTCGCGAAAGTGAGAATCGGTTTCGAACCCTGGCCGAGACTGCATCCGATGCGATCATCACGATCAATGAAGAGAGCCGTATCGTCTTCGTCAATCATGCGGCCGAGACGGTGTTTGGTTACACGCGCGAAGAGATGCTGGGCGCCACGCTGACGATGCTGATGCCGGCGCACATGCGTGACCGCCACGTGTCGGGCTTCTCACGGTATCGGCAAACTGGCGAGCGTCACATTTCCTGGGACGCCGCCGCTGTTCCCGGGCTGCGCAAAGACGGACAGGAGATTCCGCTAGAAATCTCATTCGCGGAATTCACCCGCAACAATCAACGGTTCTTCACCGGCATCGCACGCGATGTGACGGAACGGAAACGGGCCGAAGAAGCGCTCCGCCGAAGCCGCGAGGAACGATTGGCGGAGCTCGAGCGAGTGCGCAAGCGGATTGCCACCGACCTTCATGATGATGTCGGTTCGACGCTGACCAGAATTTCGTTGCTGAGCGAGGTCGTTCGGCGCCAGGTTGACCGCAGCGACCCGTCGCTCGACGGCCCGCTATCGGGCATTGCTTCGCTCTCGCGTGAACTCGTCAGCTCGATGAGCGACATCGTCTGGGCGATCAACCCGACCAAGGATCACCTCAGCGATCTCTCACGGCGCATGCGGCAGTTCGTGAGTGACGTCTGCACCGCACGCCAGATTGCCTTCCGGTTCAATACGCCTTCTTCGGAACACGACCTCACCGTCGGTGCGAACCTTCGGCGCGAGGTGTTCCTGCTGTTCAAGGAGGCGGTCAACAACATGGTGCGTCATTCGGAATGCACCGAAGCCGACCTGGATTTCCGCGCTGGTGAACGGGCATTGATGCTGAGGGTCACCGACAACGGGTGCGGATTCGATCCTTCGAGCATCCCAGCAGGCCACGGCCTTCGGAGCATGCGCGAGCGGACCGAAGCGCTGGGCGGCCATCTGGACGTGCGGTCACGGCCCGGCACGGGCACGACGCTCAGTTTCGCTATTCCATTCATCGATCACCCGCACTCGACCGTCGCGGAATCCGCGCCGACGGTACCCCCGCATGAATATGTGGGGACAGCCCCACGACGGCAGACGTAGAGTGAATTGGTAAAGAACACGATGCCTAATCGGCCACAATCTCCCGAGGTTTCCCCTGCGTCTGGTTCGCGACTGCCCATCCGCGTCGCGATCGTCGAAGACGAACGGGACATTCGCGATTCGTTATGTCTACTCGTCAATGGCACTCCGGGCTACACATGCACGGGTGGTTATCGGTCGATGGAGGAAGCGCTCGAAAGAATTCCCCGCGCCGTTCCCGACGTCGTTCTCTCGGATATCGGTCTGCCAGGTATGAATGGCATCGACGGAGTACGAACTCTGAAGCAACGGTTTCCTGATCTGCTCGTGCTGATGCTGACGGTGTATGACGATGACGAACGAATTTTTAATGCGATGTGCGCGGGGGCGTGCGGCTACTTGCTGAAGAACACGCCGCCGGCGCGTCTGCTCGAGAGCGTCAGGGACGTCGTCACGGGCGGAGCTCCGATGTCGCCTGAAGTCGCGCGTCGGGTGATTGCGCTGTTCCGTGAAATTCGTCCGCCCGAGCGGGCTGAGTATCATCTCACACCACACGAGACGCGCCTGCTCAAGCTGTTTGTCGATGGCCACAACTACAAGACGGCTGCCACGGAGCTGGGCGTGTCCGTGAACACCGTGAACTTCCACGTGCGCAGCATCTACGACAAACTGCAGGTCCACTCGCGTTCTGAAGCGGTCGCCAAGGCCTTGATCAATCGGCTCGTCTAGCCTCATCTCCCTTTTCCCTTCCCAGAAATTCCTACCCACGTAAGCGGGGACGGCAACCCCGACAACTCCGTATCTTCATCGCGTGTTCAGCGACCGCGCGATACACGCAGCGCTCGACTGAATCGAAATAGGAGACAAGCGATGTCCATCAACCTGAGATCCGTTGTCGGTACAGCGATCGCGATCGCCACGGCAGGTGTCCTCACGCTGCACGCGCAGGGGCCGCAGAGCGGTCCACCGAGCGCCGCCGCGCAAAGCCCGACCAACGTCAATGTCGTCAACGTTCCGACGGTGATGGTTGGAAACACCGAGGCGCAGGCGCTCCCGGTCAAGGGACCAGTGAAGCGGCCGGTATACGTGAGCTTCAACGCGACGATTCCCGTCAGTATCGGTCTAGGCACCATCGGAACCTACACGGTTCCCACCGGACAGCGACTCGTCGTCGAGCACTTCTCGGCGTCATGCAGATCGGAAACCGAGAATTACGAGAGAGCCCAGCTCGTGCACGGCGGTGTGATTCTGACGTTCCTTCCAATGACGTCGATCCCCCTTCTTAACTTCCCCGGACAGGAGATCTCATCGGGCGCCGTGCCGGTGTCGGCTTTCATCGACGACGGCACGCTCACGCTCGAAGTCCTCAGGACCAGCACCAACAACAGCACGTTCTGCACAGCGACGGTGCTGGGCTATTTGACGCCGCTCTCCTGAATCAGCGTCATGAGGAACAACCCTCCATGCACGTGAGCGAAGCTCGCTTGGGTCCGGCAGTTTGTCCGGACGAGAGTGACGGCGCTCCGTGCATGGCTCCGAACACGAAAGGAACGAGAGCCATGACAATAACTGGTGGTACCGAGACGAATCCATATGCGCTCGCGACCGGTGCAGGCGCCGTGCGCCGTTTGCACATGCTGCACGACATCTACTCGCCGGTTGGCCGTCGAGTCCTCCTCGAGGCTGGTCTCCGAAAGGGAATGTCGGTGGCGGACTTTGGCTGCGGGGTTGGCGTGGTGACCCGCATGCTCGCAGAGATCGTAGGACCTGCCGGGCGGGTGACGGGCGTCGACGTCGACGAGGCGCAACTCGCCGAAGCTCGCGCGTGGTGCGACGAAGCGCGCGTTGAGAACGTCGCGTTCGTTCGCGCCGACGCGACGCGAACGCCGCTGCCGCGCGACGCCTACGACCTGGTGTATTGTCGCTTCCTCCTGCTGCACTTGCCGGATCCGATGGCATGTCTCCGCGAGATGCGGAAGGTCCTCAAACCGGGCGGCACGATTGTCGTCGAAGACGGCGATCTGACGTCGGCGGGGAGCGTTCCCCCTTCGGCGATGAACGCATTTGCCGATCTTTTCGGCCGGTTTGGTCGAGTACGCGGGCTGGATTACTCGCTCGAGCGCAACCTCTTTCACACGGTCGTTCGCGCGGGGTTCTCCGATGTGGATATCCGCATTCATCAGCCCGCGATCGCGCGCGGGTCGCACCGGCTCTTTCTCAAGTGGAGCGTCGAAGAGGCCGGCCCGGCGTTTATCGACGCTCGCATCATCACCGATGATCAGCTGCGGCGCACGCTGAGCGATATGCAGGACGCGGTAGAGAATCCCGATGTGCTGATCGTCGCGCCCCGCATGTCACTCGTGTGGGGACGGAAGTGACACGCGCCTCGTGAATGGAGCCGCAACTGAAACAGAAGGGAACGAGTCATGGACAGGACAGCACGCACATCGGTCTTGCTTTTCTCAACCATCATTTTGGGGACGACGAGTGTCGCCTATGGCCAGACCACAAGACGCTCATTTCAGATGAGTGTGAACCTGGAGCTTGGTCCCGGCCTGAATGCCAACGTCGCACGATTGCCGATTCCGGCCGGGAAGCGTTTTGTCATTGAGGATGTATCGGCGGTCACCTTCCAACCAGCGGGACAACGGCTGCTGCTCGACTTCACGACTCCAGCCGACGATGGATGCAGCTTTGAAGACGTTCACAATGTCGTCTTGATCAGCCAGCGCATTTTCGGCGGACTCGAATGGTCCACGGGACACGAGAGGACCCTGATCTTCGCTGATGAATCCGTCCAGACGAATCCAGGACCGCTAAGCGGCCTCGGCGTCACCGTGACCGTCTGGCGTAGCGGAATCATCGGGAGCGCCTCGGTTCGCGTGACGTTTTCGGGTTACGTCGAAGATCTGAGCGCGGCGTCACACCCCTCGTTCTCGGTGTTCTGGAACGTTCCCCGACAGTCGCCAGTCCGCACGCTGGCATTTTCCGGGAGGGTCAGCCGCTGGAATGATTTGTAAATCTGCCGGACCAGATCGGCAGCCGGAGCGCCCGTCGCGTGTACTGGCGTCGCCGTACCGGCATCCTGGCTCCCGTTCAGCCTCGAACCGCTCGTTCATCCTGCAGACAGTTGGCTGGCGGACGACGCACGCGCGTGCTGTCGCTTGTTGGACGCTTCGACCCGACGCGACGTTCGAGCAGGCGGCGGCTCAAGTCACGACGGTGGCACGCCGACTCGACGAGCAGTCAGCCAACACAAACCGAGCGGACGCGCCGCCTTCCGCGATCGACTGGCGTGCGTCGCCATTTCCACTTCCACTCGAACGGTATGGCGGGCTGCGACTGTCAGTTCTCTTGACGATGTGCGCGGGCGCGATGGTGCGTCCCTCGTCAGGGCTCGCCTCGGAGCACCATTCCGTCCGCAGGCGGCGGCTACTTCAGCACGGTACTACAAGGACCAGGAACACATGACGGTCTTTCTCCGGGCAGTGAAGGACGGACTGGCGTTCTGGAATGGACGGCTCTTCTGGCTTGATCCAGCGATGCCGTTCCGCAGCGACTCATTCGGCCATCGAGTCTCGCGGAATCGTTGAGACTCGGCGAGTCAGAGTGCCGTTCGGAAATGTCACTTACGTGTCGCAAGGGCGGAGGCTCTGACCTTTACGAAGGAAAAAACGTCGGGAATGATTGGGCTGGGAGATTTGCGATCCGGTCGGCGACAGCATGGCCGGAACGATGAAGTGCGCACAGTCGGCTGTCCGAAACGTCTATACAGATTTCGGACACGATGAACTGCGCCCTCGGGACTGCCCGGGAATTGCTCTAGTCGAAGACATGTTCTTCTTCCCCCGCTCGTCCAGCTCGGTCTGTTCATGCCATTGAGTCTCAGACATTTGTCGCGCACAAACCCGAGCAACCGGCACGATTCAGGTTTTGTCCATTGGCAGTCTCGCCGATTCGCGCGGCGCCAGAAGGTAGACATAGAGCAGCAGGCTGAGACCGACCGAGATGGGAATCAGTCCTACCAGATACGACGGTTCGGCGCTCCGTGCGTCCACCGCCTTGATGAACGTCATCATCGCGACGCCGACGGCCAGCGTGATGACGCCGGCGAGCCTGCAGGCCTCGAGTCGACGGCGCACGGAGTACCGCTCGTCCTCCTGGAGTGCCTCGAGCAGCAGCTCGCGCGCAGCCCCTCCAGTCTCCGAGAATCTTCGCAGTGTCTCGCTGCGGTAGTATGCCTCCCGCTCGCGCCGACGCTGGTGCGCCCAGACGAAGACCGACATGAATGAGAAGAAACCAGTAAGCCCCAACGCCAGTGCAAGAATGCCGACCGTCGGACTGTTCACGGGATCCTCCGATTACGAGTTGCCGGAATCGACCTACCAGTGAGCGATTCCCGGAAGCATACTGAGCTGGAAGCAAAGGGATTGCGCCGCAGCGGCGATGACGAACAGTCCCGCCGCGCTCGTCGCTGGCACGCTGGCGAAGGACCGTGCGTCGAGCCAGAGGCCGATCGCACAGGCCGCCCCGACGGCCAACGTCATCGTCGTCTCGAATAGGCTGAAATGACCGCTGATGAGCGTCGACCATCCAGCCAGATACAGCCAGATCAGGGTCATGAGCACCATCCAGAAGGCAAAGATCGGCGCGGTGAACCATCCGACCGCTCGCGAGTCCCGAAGACCCAGCGCCAGGCCGATCCACAAGGGCGCGGTCTGGACGACATGACGAATGACGAGGCCGGTCGCCAACCCGACGCCTCCGACGAGCGCCACGATGATGGCCAGGCAGCAGAGGGCAATCTTCTTGCCGCGGTCCTCAGTGCGTCCACTCCGTGCTGTCATCTGTGCCCAACCCTTCTGCGGTCGATCCCCGCCGCATTTCGTATGTCTCACGAGGCGAGATTCGGGTTGCATTTTCCCCGCGTCGAATAAAACGCAACCGAGGTACGCGAGCCCGAGTCAAACGTCGAAAGGACTATGTGAGCCCGGCCGAGGACGAGGCTGATGTTGACAGGGTACTGGGCGGAGATGCGTCTGGCTTCGAGGGTCTGGTGCGCCGGTGGCAGAGACCGCTCGTCAACCTCGCGTTCCGCTTCTGCCGAGACCGCGGCCGGGCCGAGGAGATGGCGCAGGAAGCGTTTCTCCGGGCCTATCGCTCGTTGGGGACGTGGCGGAAGGACGCCGCCTTCTCGACGTGGCTCTTTGCCGTCGCCACCCACGTGTACTGCTCCGAACTCCGGCGCATTCCGCCGCGGCCCGTCGCCCTCGATGACATTCCGGAGCCTTCACAACCACGTGCGGCGGTGCCCGACGATGCGTATCGGGATCGCCGGGTCAGGCGGGCGGTGCTGGCATTACCGGCGAAGTATCGCGAGGCGCTGACGCTTTTCTACTTCCACGACATGGACGTCAGCGCCGCGGCGCAGAGTCTGTCGTTGCCCGAGGGCACGATCAAGGCCAGGCTCTCGCGTGGCCGAGCGATTCTGCTGCGAAAGCTTTCGAAGCTGCTGGCTCAACCTGCCACGCAGCGGCAGGAGCAGGAGCGATGACCGACGACGACGATCTCGACCATTGGCTCGAGTCACACGACGATATCGTGGCTTCATCAGGTTTTACCGACGGGGTGATGGCCGCGGTACGACGCGAGGCCTGGAAGACACCGCCGCTACGGTTTCCCTGGGCACGCGCCGCGCTCGGGGCGCTGATAGGCGTCGTGATGGTCGTCCTCGCCGTCGCGTCAGGTCTCGTCAAACCTGGGACTGTCGGAGCCGCAGTACCAGTCGTGGGCAGAACAGGTGAGATGCTGACCGCGATGGGCGACGCGGCGAGTCTGCGCCTCGGTTGGATGGCGCTGGCGTTGTTACTGACCCTCGCCTCGGTTGGGCTGTCCGGTCATCTGGCCTCTCGCCGCGAGGGACACGAATGAGCCGCTGGCGCGCTTCCTGACCCGCGTCCTCCCGGAAAACAACTGCCTGGGATTCGACCTTGCCGACCTGCGCCAACGCGTTGATAACGGTGGCGTTCGGCAATGAGACTCGTGGGACGCGCCTCACGAGGACAAACTAGTCGCTCAAATCAGAACGGCCAACTCATTGCGGTGAAGGACTTGCAGTTGCGGGTTAGATTTGGCTGGGTGTCAGGGACGGAATTCGCAACTGGCTGCTGATCGCCGCGTGACGTGCACTCCCCTCATTCCCCAGACAACATCTATCGATGGCCGAAAAGTTTGCCCGCGTCAACATCGACATCGTCGTTCTTGCTCGCGTCCGAAGTTTGTAGACAGATTTCGGACGACGGCAGCCCCGTGTCGGGCACACGCGGCGAGAACGCCAAAGATCAATTTGTCGAAGCCTGAGCTTAACCTCAGCAGTACAATCGCGCCAGTCACGTGAGGCTGGCTACAACCCAGGGCGCGACGTGCCCCTCAATCCGTGGAATCCGGATCGATGGCCCGGCATGTCGTCGAGCGGATCGGGCGTCGCCACGGCTGCGGGTTTGTGTTACGCGGCTATCGGGACGGACACGGGAGGATCGATTCGCAACCCGGCGTCCGCCAACGGCGTGGTCGGACTCAAACCAACCTACGGCCGCGTCAGTCGCTTCGGCGTCCTGGCGATGGCTGACTCGCTCGATCACGTCGGGCCGATGGCGCGGAGCGTCGCGGACGTGGCGATCATGTTCGACGCGATCGCCGGACGCGATCCGAAGGATCCGACCTCGCTCGAGGGGCCGGCGCGGGCGTTCCAGGATCAGACGGAGGACATCCGAGGCGTACGCATCGGTGTCGACCGCGACTACGCCTTGAAGGGCATCGATAGCGGTCAGGCCGCGGCGATCGACAAGGCGTTGCAGGTGCTCAGCGGGCTGGGCGCAACGATCGTGGACGTTCGCATGCCGGATCTCAGCGGAGTGACTGAGATGTGGTTGGCGATCTGCGGATCGGAAATGGCGGCCGCCCACGCGGCGACGTACCCATCGCGCGCCAGCGAGTACGGTCCCTACCTGCGCGAGTTCCTGGCCACAGGTGCACGCGTGACACCGCAACAGTTGACGGCGGCACGTCAGCGTCGCGAGGTCTTCACCGTCGCGTTCAGTCGCGTACTCGAATCAGTCGACGCGATCGCCGGTCCATCTGGCGGCGATCCGGCATGGCCCATCACGCACGCCATTCAGGTGGGCTCGCTGGCGGCCTATCATCAGGCGTGTTCCGCGGCCGCGCCGCGCAGCGCCGAGTTCACGATGCCCATGGATCTCGCCGGCGTGCCCGCGATCTGCTTGCCGTGCGGCTTTTCTGCAGACGGTCTGCCGTACAGCATTCAGTTCACTGGCCGACGGGTCAGCGAGTCAATGCTGTGCCGCATCGCCCATGCGTATGAGCAGGCGACGGACTGGCATACCCGCCACCCGAACGTGAAGATCGGCTGACGCATTCGAGTATTTCGAGAAGCGCGAGTGGCGCAATCGCGATTGCGGATGAGCTGGCTGGGAGGCAGGGATTCGAACCCCGATAACGTGGTCCAGAGGGGCCGGAAGCGACGTCGGTGATGTTGGGTGTTCTCGGTTTTGTTAGGAAAGCCCTACGGATCGTCGGGTCGTCTCGGGTCGGAAACGGCCCTTTCGTGCGCAGATCGTCAAGTTTTCGTCAAGAGTTCTGGGCGCAGAACTCAGGCCGCCAGCGACGCGCCACGCGATCGAAATTCCTCGCGACTACAGCCCTGACCGCACATCAAACGCGACGTTGGACAACAGCCGACAGCGCTGGCACTGGAAGTCGAAGATGCGATGCAACGGCTCCTTGCGTAGCCACGCCTTTCCGCACGATGGGCCTTGTGCCTCCGTTCCGCTGGTTCACTTCGACCGAAATGTTCCGAGAGACTGGGACGCGCATCTTCTTCTGTGTAGTACATCCAGTCTAGCGCCCCTCGACCGGCGCTTAGAAAGGGCAGGACGGCTGTACAATCGTGTCATGCGGAGCCGTACACGAATTCTGACCTGGAACGGCAAAGATGTTCCATCCGAGCTCCGGGAGCTTCCCGCAGGCCGTTACGTTGTCGAGGCCGTG
>JBKPNQ010000192.1:0-8639 GCA_046732715.1 Acidobacteriota bacterium
GACGATAGCCGACTCGACGCGTTTGTCCACGTTCTGTGGCCTCACGACACGAACGGTATCAACAGTTCCTTCTTCGTTCACCTGCACATCGGCCAGGCAGTACCCCAGCTGGAATTCACCCGTCTCATACAGCTTGTTGAACTCGGCGGCTGCCTGCGGCAGCGCGTCATCGTCTGACATCGGCCCAGGCCTTGTCGGCTTCTCCGAGCACGGTGGCTCCGGTGGTGATGGCGGTGGAGGCGGCGCGGTCACCAGCGGACGGTGAGGCGTCGACCAGACGTCGAGACGAGCCACATCGATCGTTCCGTTGAACATGCCGAAGTGCCCGCCCGCACCTCCCGTGTACGTGCCCTCGATGACGACGCATCGGTCGGAGATCGATGGGCCTTTCGTTTTCCAATAGGGCTCGTCCGGCCAGAGCGAACTGAGTGTCACCCATGGTGCGCCCCGCGACTGCTCTTCCATCGCCGCGCGCGACGGATAAAGCGCAACCCATTCGAATTCGACGTGCAGCACTCCGGCCACACGCACGATAGTTCCAGTGTGGGACGGCAATTCACCAATGGTGATGGTCTTGATCTCGCGGCCGCCAACCCTCTCACGATTCGGCGCCACCCAGGACAGGTCGGCTGCTCGCTGTAGCATCGTCTCGGCACACATCCGCTCGATCCCCGGCCCGACAACTGGTAGTTCCAGCCGGTGATCGACCAGGGCCCAGGCGGTAAGGAGACCGGCGCCCACAATTCCAATGGCGAGCAGGGCGGTTCGCACGGCGGCGTACCCTTGGACACCAGTTGTTTGCTCGTGGCATGGAGTACGGCTCACCGAATCGCGGCCTCTTCGCGTTAGTGGCGCAACCAGAAACTGAGCTCCGCCTTCACGAGCACTGGCGCGGCGTCATTTCCTTTCGGCAGCTTGAATTTCCACTGTTTCATCGCCTTGACCGCTTCGTCGTCCAGGCCGTGTACCTTGTCCAGCGAGCGGACGACGCGCACGGCGCTCACCTTGCCGTTCGTCTCGACCACGGCTTCAACTTCCACCGTGCCCTGAATTTTCGCGTCCATCGCACTCTGCGTGTACGAGGGCTTCTTGTCTCTGACGAGAACGGGATCTCGATCGCAGTGGCACATCTGCACCACCCCGGCAGGAGGCCAGGCCTGGTCAGGCGAGGTGAGTGGAATCGCTGCCGGCGCGCTCTGCGCGGCGAGAGAACCGTGGGCTATTGCAAGAGCGCAGAGGACACCGAACGAGAGCGATCGTCCGATCATGCTGACCTCCATGACGTCGGCCGCCGTTTCGCGCCGATCCGCCCCGGCCGGGCCGGTCGGCGGATCATCGCACACGTTCGTCCGTTCGGATGGCGCTGGACGGTCAGCCCCCGTAGAACAGGCGCGTCAAGGTCTTTCGGGCACTTCAGCGCTGGCTTTGCGCTCGGTCGGAACCCGCAGGCCCGTCCGCTCGTCGAGCATCGCATCATCCTGAAGCCTGAGCCTGACTTGCAGGGGACGATCCGTCATCAGCGGGATCTCGAACGAAACGACGATGACGCCAGGCGACGAGGGAGTCACGGTCGCAAGACTCGCGGGAAAAACGGTTGGACCGGTCGACCGGCTGGAGCACCCCGACCGGCCCGGCTCCCACCACCAGACGCCCTTCTCATCGCCCGGGTCGACCGCGACGCAGAATCCCGGGTGCCGGTCGCCGAGAAGGGCGAGTGGTCGGGTGCTGACGACGTAGCGAGGAAGCACGGTCGAGGCGGACTTGCACCCGGCGAGCGGAACGCTCAGGAATAGGACGATCGCTGCATGCCGCATGGGCGATCCTTGTTGTGGTATCGGCTGCAATCACGAGCGGGCGGACTCGATCGTACTCCGCTTACATAGTCTGCGTCAGGGGCACTCGCATTTTTACGGTCCACGGGAGCGTCCGCTTGTGGCCGATCGTCTGGCTCTTTGCATTTCTGGGTGCTCGTGCGCGTGAAGCTCGGATATTGGCCCCTGTATGGGCACCCGGATCCAGGCGATCTGCCGTGGCCGTTGCTCGGGCTCGATTTTGCAGTCCTCCCGTTGTTGCTCCTGGCCCCGCTCGCCTTGTTCGGCTTCTCAGCGTCCTGTATCCATGCGTGTTACAGGCGCCGCTGGGAGTGGCGCTCGTGTTGACGCCGGCCTCGTTCCTGCTGTTCGTGGTCTGGCTCCGATTCGATCCTGGCGGATTATTCGATTGGTGGATTGATTGAGCGGCCTCCAGTCGTAGGCTGCCTGCCGTCGAACAGTCCTGCACCTTCTCGTTGCCTCTCCGCGACCGGAATATTCAGCCTTGCCTACAATATTCACGCCCCTTCATCCGTCTACATCTGTAAATGACAGGTCCGGGGAGCGGGCGGAGTCCGGACGCCGAACGGAACGGCGATCGTGGCATCTGACTCCGACCAGCGCCTCGCCGACGTCGTCACGCGGGAGCAGTCGCGGCTGCGCAACTTCATCCGCCGCCGCGTCCCCGATCCGCGCGACGCCGAGGACGTGCTGCAGGACGTCTTCTACGAGCTGATCGAAGCCAACCGCCTGCTGATGCCCATCGAGCACGTCACCGGCTGGCTGTTCCGGGTGGCGCGCAATCGCATCACGGATCTGTTTCGCAGGAAACAGCCGGACCCGCTGCGCGCTGCCGACGTCGGGCGCCGCGAGGGTGCGGACGACCAGTGGCGCCTGGAGGAGCTGTTGCCGGCGCCGGATGACGGCCCAGAGGCGCTCTACGAACGCGCCGTCCTGATCGACGAACTCGCGTCGGCGATCGACGAATTGCCGGAAGAACAGCGCGACGTGTTCGTGGCGCACGAACTGGAAGGGCGCAGCTTCAAGGAGCTGGCGGCGGAAACCGGGGTGAACGTGAACACGCTGCTGTCGCGCAAACGCTACGCGATTCTGCACCTGCGCGAACGGTTGCAGGACACCTACGACGAGCTCACCAAGAGACGAGGCCGATCATGAGTATCAGAAGGAAATGGATCTTCTTCGCGCCGCTGGCGATCGCCGGAATGGTGTTGTTCGTATTCCTCGGTGGCACCATCGTGATGCTGCTCTGGAACGCGTTGCTGCCGCCGCTATTCGGCTGGCCGGTGGTGACCTTCTGGCAGGCACTGGGACTGCTGGCGTTGTGCCGCATCCTGTTTGGCGGCCTGGGACGCCACGGCGGCGGCTATCGGTCACATCGCACCCCTGAAGAGCGGGAGCGAGTGCGCCAGCGGATTCGTGAGAGGTTCGGCTTCGGCGGGACGGCACACGACCGCGACGAACCGATCGCCGGAGGCCCGCGCTGACCTGCATCGGATCGCGGCTTACGGCCCTGAACGACATCGAGACGTGCCGCACCCTGGCGCGCGTCCTGCGCGACGGATACAAGGTCGGCGCTACTTCGTCTGGGGGGGACGGCCGCCGAGGCGCCCGTTCGCGCGCGAGCTGGCTGCCTTGCGGCGGCTGGTCCGGCTGCCGACCAGCGCCGCAGGACTGACGACGGCCATTTTCGGTTTGCCGCTGGTGAATGATTTCACGGTTGCGACCTTCACGACCGCCGGAGACGCCGCACCGGGATGCGCCTCGAGGTAGGACCCCAGAACCTCCTGAATCGCGCGTTCGACACCCTTAGCGGTGGATGCCTGCGCATAGACCGGCAGTCCGGCGACGTAGGCGCTGAACGTCCCCGACTCTTCCCGTTCCAGTACCAGTGGAAAGTGCGTCGCGATCATTCGACCCCCGCATCGCGCAGAATCCGGTACCCGAGCCTGCCCGCGTCATGTCCGTGCATTGTGACCCATACTTCCTTGCCAGTCCTGGCATTCACGAAGAGCCTGTGCGCGTCTTTGCCGGGGCGCTTTTCGACGAAGCCCGCCGCCTTGAGCTTGCGGATCACTGCCTTCCAGCTCACGGCGACAATTATAACCTAACGATAGGTTTAACGGGGAGGGTGTCGGGCCTGACGCAGCCCTTCCGCGGAAGGGCGCCGTCAGTCCGTGCGGATCTGATATCCCTTGACACGGCCGCTCTCATCCAGCCATATCAGGAGCCACTCCGAATCGATGGCGAAAAGCGAGCCGCGCTCGCGTCCGAGCAAGTAGATCAAGTCACGGCCGCTGTCCGCGAAGTACGGCGTGTCCAGAGACGGACCGAGCAACTGCTCGAGCTCTTGCCGGGCCTGACCTGGCAAGACATGGCTGACGACATCCCCGAGCATCTTCTGCCGGACACTGATGTCTCCGTGCGGCGACTCCGATGATGCCGACTGCCGCCATCGGACGGAATCGAATTTCAGGAGGTGCGAGCCCGCGGGCAGCGGCCCTCGGATCGCGCCGGATAGTGCATGAACAACAGCGAGGAGAAGCAGGCCAGCAGCCGATGCGCTGAGCATGGCCCGGTGCTTCGGCTGCGCAGCCGAATGACGTCTCCGGGCCGCCAATAATCCGACGGTTCCCCAGCAGGCAACAATCAGCAAGGCAAGAACTGCGATCGGAAGCGTCAGCAGGTACAGGAAATACGGTGCCGTGGCCATGATGCCCGGCCGCCAGTCTGGAATCAGGAGGAGCCCGAGATAGACGACGAAGACGAATCCAACGACGACATAACGAATTGAGCGAGTTGGCTGTGTCATCTGTTGGGGCTGCGCTGGTGCGGCCGGATCCCTCGCTTGAACATGAGCTGAACTGCCGGTGGTGTTGGCCTTCGATCATATGCGCGGCCGTGTGTTGCCTGCAGCCGATCTCGCTCTCCGTTGGATCGCCTTTGCCATCGGCCTGTGTACGGTGGGCGCCCTGGAGCGCGAATCGAGATGGAGCTAAAGCGGCTCGGGACAAACTGGAGTGCGTCCGGGAACAAGATGACAGAGCTTCTACGTCTATGACAGCACAGCTTGGACAACGGATGAATCGCACAACCGCCGCGCGTGTCGCCGGCTTCACGTTTCTCTTCTACATTGCGGTCGGTATCAGCTCGATGGGAGGCCTCCTGCGCGGGCCGTGGGCGCAGCCTGCGGCGTATGCACAGAACGCGGCAGCGGTGATTCTCGCCGTGACGCTGTTCATCGTCACCCGCATCGAGCAGCCGCTCATCGCGGGGCTGGGCATGATCTTTCGCCTCGCCGAGGGCACGCGCCGCGCGGCGTTCGCCCTCGCGGCGATCTCCGTGCCGCGTGCGGCGCTGGTGGATGCGACGTTGTTCGCGATCGGGAGCGCCTTCTTCTGCTGGTTGCTGCTGCGCGGCCGCATGCTGCCACCGGCGCTGGCGTGGACCGGCGTCATCGCGTCGGTGATCCTGGTTGTGGCGCTGCCGTTGCAGCTGGCCGGACTGCTGGGCGCGCCGTGGACAACGGTGATGTGGATGCCGATGCTGGCATTCGAGGTTCCCGGGGGACTGTGGCTGCTCGTACGAGGCGTCCCGCCGGCCCCTCCGGAGCCTCGGCCATGAACCGAGCCTGACGCCGGCGGGCGGGTGATCTTGACGCTGCAGAATCCCCCGAACCGTTCGACGCGTCCAGTCGGGCAATCCGAACGGCTGGGTTCACCCGGCTGTTATGCGACCGCTCGTGGCCACGATTCGTTCGGCGTAAAATCGCGCGCACGTGGAGTCCGCAGCATCTGTTCGTCCCGAGCGCACGTGGGAGACGTCCAGGCTACTCGCCAGGCCGCCAGCGGTCGCCGACGCACAAGTCATGTTCGACGAATATGCGAGCGACCCTTACGTCGCACGGTACTTGAGGTGGCGGACCCATGACAGCGCCGCCGACACGGCGGAGTTTCTGCGCCGCTGCGAACGCGTCTGGAGTGACGGGTCGGCCTATCCGTGGAGTCTGTGGCACAAGGAGTACGGCGCGTTCGTCGGGCTGCTCGAGATTCGCATCACGGACAGCGCGGTGAATCTTGGCTACGCGCTGGCGAGGCGCTGGTGGCGGCAGGGTTTCATGACCGAAGCGCTGACGCCGATCGTGCAATGGGCGCTGGCGCAGCCGGCGATTTATCGCGTGTGGGCCACGTGCGATGTCGAGAACATCGCGTCCGCACGGGTTCTCGAACGTGTTGGAATGACGCGCGAGGGCGTCCTCCGGCGCTGGCTCATGTGTCCTAATATCAGTGACACACCGCGTGATTGCTTCTGTTACTCGATCGTGAACTGACGGCCGATGTCCCTCAATTCTCGGTCCATCGTGCTGGCGCTGGTGCGGCGATGTTTCCCAACATTGTCTCCATCGTGATGCCACCAACGATCGTCCGTCTCTTCGTTCTGGGCGCGCTTGGCGGATTTCTCCACACCGGCGCGCCACCTGGTCAGCCCGTGCCCTCGCCGGTGATCGACGCCGCCGTCTGCCACGCGTCCGCGAATCCGGATGCGTGGAATCACCAACGCATTCGACTCTCGGGCGTCGTAATCAAGGAATTCGAGAACTTCACCATTACCGATCCGGACTGCCCGGCGGCGGCGGACGCCGTGGGGATCTGGCTCACACTGGGCGGCCGTCGATCGTCACGCGTCGTCTACTGCTGCCCTGGTGAGGGCGACGGCCACCGCTCGCCAGCGATTAGGGTCGATGGGTTGACCATCCCGCTGGTGGAGGACGCGATGCTCTCGCAGTTCGTGCGTCTTCTCCGCGGCAACGCAGAGTTCTCCGGGCGCGCAACCCTGGTGGGGACGTTCTTTGCGGGCCGGCGGGCCGGACGGGGTTTGAACTGGCGCGGGTACGGCCATTTCGGGTGCTGCACGCTGTTCGTCATCGAACGGGTCGAACAGCTGGGGCCGCTCAACGCGCATCCGCCGCGTCAGTGACGAGTCCCGCGTTCGACCGTACTGCTTTCATCCGTTATCGCGATTGAGGTTTGCAGAGTGACGGCCTTGGCGACGCACCAGCCTGCGCCCCGACTTTTACCCGAACCGGAATCGCGTGTATATTGCTGGGCCTCGCGGCAGACTTCTTTTTGAAAGGCGGTCACTTTATGCAGCTGTCGACGCGTTGCCTGTCTGTGTTCGGCCTTCCTCTCGTCGCTGCTCTTGCGGTGAGCTGCGCTCAAAGCGGAACGGGATCGCTCACCTCGCCCAGCGCGGCGTCAGCCGGCGCCGCAGCCACCGCGTCGAGTCCGAGCGCCGGCTACAGCGCCACCGGCATGTGGCGTTTCGTCAGCGTCTTGAACGGTGATGAGGAAACCTTCGATACGTTCGTGACCCAGCTCGCCAACGGCGATCTTCGGTTCGTGGATGAGGACGACAGCGTGGTGACGCTGGAGCGTCTTTCCCAGGGAGACGGACGGATCATCACCTATCGCATCGCCAATGTCGGCGACGAGGGCGGCGAGTGTCTCGTTCGATCCAAGGGCACCATTCTGCTCGACACCACCACCAACACGCTCACCGCGAATATCCGTCTCAAGGAACTCGGCTGCGAGAACCAGCGTGCGGAGGTGACCGTGACCGGGACGAAACTCTGACGCGGGCCGGCGCCTACTCCTGTTTCAGGTAGATCGCGCCGCCTTTGGCGCGGAACTCGGCGGACTTCTCGTCCATCCCGTTCCGCGCCACATCGCTTTCAGCGGCGCCCGCTCGAATCTGCTGCGTCAGCTCCATGCTGCAGAACTTGGGGCCGCACATCGAACAGAAGTGCGCCACCTTCGCGCCTTCCGCCGGCAACGTCTCGTCGTGGAACTTGCGCGCCGTCACCGGATCGAGCGCCAGGTTGAACTGGTCCTGCCAGCGGAACTCGAAGCGCGCCTTTGACAACGCATCGTCCCACGCCTGCGCCCGCGGGTGCCCCTTGGCCAGATCCGCGGCGTGCGCCGCGATCTTGTAGGCAATCACGCCCGCCTTCACGTCGTCTCGATCCGGCAGCCCGAGATGCTCCTTCGGCGTCACGTAGCAGAGCATCGCCGTGCCGTACCAGCCGATCATCGCCGCGCCGATGGCGGAGGTGATGTGGTCGTAGCCAGGCGCGATGTCGGTGGTCAGCGGCCCGAGCGTGTAGAACGGCGCTTCATCGCACCATTCGAGCTGCTTCTCCATGTTCTCGCGGATGAGATGCATGGGGACGTGCCCTGGACCCTCGTTCATCACCTGGACGTCGAACTCCCACGCGATCTTGGTCAGCTCTCGCTGCGTCTTCAGCTCGGCGAACTGCGGTTCGTCGTTGGCGTCGGCAATCGATCCGGGGCGCAGCCCGTCGCCGAGCGAGAACGAGACGTCATACGCGCGCATGATCTCGCAGATCTCGCGGAAGTGCGTGTAGGTGAAGTTCTCCTGGTGGTGCGCCAGGCACCACTTGGCCATGATCGAGCCGCCGCGCGAGACGATGCCGGTGACGCGGCGCGCGGTCATGGGGATGTAGCGCAGCAGCACGCCGGCATGGACGGTGAAGTAGTCCACGCCCTGCTCCGCCTGCTCGATCAGCGTGTCGCGGTAGATCTCCCAGGTCAGGTCCTCGGGCCGGCCGCCGACCTTCTCGAGCGCCTGATAGATCGGCACGGTGCCGATCGGCACCGGCGAATTGCGCATGATCCACTCGCGCGTCTTGTGGATCTCCTTCCCCGTCGAGAGATCCATCACCGTGTCGGCGCCCCACAGCGTGGCCCAGCGCAGCTTCTCGACCTCCTCATCGATGGACGAGGAGACGGC
>JBKPNQ010000193.1:0-15046 GCA_046732715.1 Acidobacteriota bacterium
GTCGAACGCGGGGAAGAAGGATTACACGGCGTCCGAAGCGGCGTACAAGAAGGCGCTCGAGCTCGACCCGAATTCAGCTGACGCCTACAACGGCCTCGCAACGATTTACAACGATCAGAAGAAGTTCGCCGAGGCGAAGGAAATGAGCGCCGAGGCGATGAAGCGCATGACGGCCGGCGGCGCGGGAGGCGGAAACGCCGATCAGCTCTACAACGCCGGCGTGATCTCGTGGAACGCAAACGACTTCGCCAAGGCGCAGGAGCAGTTTGCGGCGGCGGTTGCCGCGAACCCGAATCACGCCGAGGCTCACTTCATGCTCGGGCAGTGCAATTTGAACCTCGGCAAATTGCCTGAAGCCGCCAAAGAGTTCGAGACGTACACGAAGCTTGCGCCCAACGGTCCGAATGCCGAGAAGGCGAAGTCGAACTTCGAGATGTTGAAGGCGTACATCAAGTAAAGCCGGCGCCCGACGTGGACGCCACCATCGCCACCAACCTCCAGTCCGTCAGGGCCCGGCTCGACGCGGCCGCACGCCGCGCCGGCCGGGACCCCTCGACCATCCGGCTCATCGCCGTTTCCAAGACCTTCGGCGCCGACCATGTCAGGGCCGCCTGCGCCGCTGGCCAGATAGACTTTGGTGAGAACAAGGTGCAGGAGGGACTGCAGAAGATCGGCGACACAGCCGACATCAAGATAAGGTGGCATCTCATCGGCCACCTGCAATCAAACAAGGCCAGGAAGGCTGCGGGCGCTTTCGCCTGTATTCATTCGGTGGATTCAGTCGAGTTGCTGCGAAAGCTCGATACCGCAGCAGCCGACGCCGGGGCGGCTCCCGAGCTCCTGGTGCAGGTCGACCTGGCCCGTGAAGAGACCAAATTCGGAGCGGCCGCCGACGAGGCCCGGCGAATTGTCGACGCCGGCCTGACGCTCCGCGCGGCCCGGGTGGCCGGGCTGATGCTGATTCCGCCCTGGAATGAGGACCAGGAACAGACGCGTCCCTGGTTCGTGCGACTCAGAGAGCTTCGGGACTCGTGGCTCGCCGACGGGCTGCCGCCGCCGGCGCTCGCCCAGCTCTCGATGGGAATGAGCCACGATTTCGAGGCCGCCGTCGAAGAAGGCGCTACTATGGTTCGCGTCGGCACGGCAATATTCGGCAAGCGCACGTATCACACCACTGCCTGAGGCGAGGCAGCCGTTTCGAGGAGACCACCATGTTCGATCGGCAAGCGGGTCAGACACAGACACCTTCGTCCACGTCCGCGGCGCAGACCGGATCGCTCCCGCCCGAGCGGGTGATGCGAATCGCCCCGCTCGATCTCCGCCAGCAGCGGTTCCGCACGGCGCTGCGCGGATTCGATCGTACCGAGGTGGTCGCCTTTCTGACCGAAGCGGCCGACGACTACGAGCATGCGCTTCGCGAAATCGATCGTCTTCGCCAGGATCTGCTGCGCATGGAAGCGTTGCTCTCCGAGCACCGCGAGCGCGAAGCCAATCTGCGAAACACGCTGTTGACAGCGCAGCGTCTCGCCGACGAGGTCAAGACCGCGGCCGACAATGAAGGCAAGATGATCGTCCGGGAGGCACAGGGACGCGCCGACCTGCTGCTGCAGAAAGCCAGCGCGCGGCTGGAAGAGATCGAACACGACATCAACGAGCTGCGGCTGCGCCGCCGCGATGTCGAAGGATCGCTCGAGTCGTCCATCCAGGCGCTCTACCGCGCCCTCGAATTCATCCGCGAACAGGACAAGCCGGAAGACAAGGTCCTGCTCCATCGTCCGCGCACGGCAGAACCCGCTGCAACCGCGCCGTGGCCGGCCGAGCAGGCGCCTCGAGTCGCCGACGAACGAGGCTGATTCGCTGCCGATTCGACTGGGCAAGAGCCCCGGCGGCGTCACGTTGCCGATCCGCGTCATTCCGCGCGCCGGACGAACGGGGATCGCAGGAATTCGCGGCGACGCATTGGCAGTCCGTCTCGCCGCGGCGCCGGTGGATGGCGCCGCGAATGATGCGCTGGTGACGTTTCTCGCAGACCTCTTCGGACTGCCACGGAGGTCAGTGACGATCCTCTCGGGACGCGCATCTCGCGACAAGCGAATCGCCTTTGCAGGCCTCACGGATTCGGAACTCACCGCGCGGCTGAACGATATACTCAGCGCGTGATCGCCGCTGATCTGATCATCACCCACGCGCGGCAACTCATTGCCTGCGCCGGCCCGACACCACGACGCGGTTCACATCAGGGCGTCGCGCCGGCGCTGACCGACGGCGCGATCGCATCGCACAACGGCGAGATCGTCTACGTCGGCCCTTCAGGCCATCTGGATCAGGCGGTCGAATCGGTCGCTGGCGGACGACGTGTGGACGCGCGCGGTTTCTCGATCGTTCCCGGCTTCGTCGATCCCCACACGCACGCCGCGTTTGCCGGCGACCGTCGCGATGAATTGCGAAAGCGCCTGGCAGGCGCCAGCTACGCCGAGATCGCGGCCGCGGGCGGCGGCATCGTGTCCACCGTGGCGGCCACACGCAGCGCCACCGAGATCGAGCTGATCGATCAGACCGGCGTCCGTCTCGACGAGATGCTCGCGTGCGGGACCACGACTTGCGAAATCAAGAGCGGCTACGGGCTGACGGTCGAATCGGAGCTGAAGATTCTCCGGGCCATTGCGCGGTTGGGCCGCGAGCACGCCGTCGAGATCGTCCCGACGTTTCTTGGCGCCCACGAGATCCCGCTGGAATTCAGAGATCGACCGGATCAATATGTCGACCTCGTCGTCGGTGAGATGATTCCGGCGGTCGCCAGCGTCGGCCTGGCGGAGTGGTGCGATGTCTTCTGCGAGCAGGGAGTCTTCACCCCGGACCAGTCCATTCGGATTCTCGAAGCCGGCAAGGCGGCCGGTATGGAGGCGAGGATTCACGCGGACGAACTCGCCGCCAGTGGCGGGTCAGAGGTCGCCGTCCGCGTCGGGGCGCGCTCGGCCGATCACCTGATCTTCGCGCGACCGGAAGGAATCACTGCCCTGTCGTCTGCGGGCGTGACCGCGACGCTTCTGCCGATCGCGGCGTTTTACTTGAAGCTTGGCCGCTTTGCGCCCGCTCGTGACCTCATCGCCGCCGATGTGCCGGTCGCGCTCGCGACCGACGTCAACCCTGGTGGCGGGTATTCGCCCTCGATGCCATTCGCGATGACGTTGGCCTGCTTCGGCATGAACATGACGTTCGAAGAGGCGCTGATCGCGTCGACCATCAACGCCGCATGGTCACTCGATCGATCCAGCCGCATCGGCAGCCTCGAGCCGGGAAAACAGATGGACGCGGTGCTGATACAGGGCGATGCCATCAATCTGATCAGGGTTGGCGCGTCGTCGATTGTCGGCGTCATCAAGCGGGGCGCCTGCGTCTCTGGCAGCTTGCCGATTTGTTGAGTAGGATTCAGCCATGGCCCTGTCGGACCAACCGCTTGTCGATCTGCTCGCCGCGTTCAGGTCATCGGACCCCACGCCCGGAGGGGGATCCGCCTCCGCCCTCGGCGGCGCCATTGGCGCGTCGCTGCTCGCCATGGTGGCCGGTCTGCCCAAGCCGCGGATTCGAACGCCTGAGGAGGACCAGCAGCTGGCCGCCGCACGCACACGGTGCACCACTATCAGCGATCGGCTGGCGGCGCTCATGGATCGCGATAGCGCCGCGTATGACGGGGTCGTGGCGGCGTTCCGGTTGCCGAAGAACTCGGAAGATGAGAAAGCCGCGCGGAGCCTGCGGATCCAGGAGGCGTTGCGGGCGGCGACGGAAGCGCCGCTCGACGTCATGCGCGCCTGCCTGGAAGCGATACAGCTGGCCGAGACCGTCGCCGCTTTCGGCAACACGAATGCCGCCAGTGACGTGCAAGTCGGGTTGGAGTTCCTCGGCGCCGGGCTGCGCGGCGCAGGCATGAACGTCGCCATCAACCTGACCAGCTTGAAGGATCAGGCCTCCGTCGCCGCGATGAAGAAGGAGATGCAGGTCCTGGAGAGGGAGGCCAGCCGCGCGCACGCGGCCGCCATCGCCGCCCTGGGTGAAAGAGATTAGCGCGCGTCGAACGCCTTGGCCTCGATATCAAACTGCCTCGCGTAATCGTAGCCCGGCAGTACTTTCATCGTTTCCACGTACGAGACATCGATAATCAGCTGGCCGTTGGGTCGGCGAATCTGCACCCACTCGCGATCGAGCGGAATGCTGTTCTCGTCGGCGAGGGTCATGACGTGATCGGTCAGTTCTGCGTCGGTGGCCTTCTGAGAGAAGAGCGCCAGCTCCTGCAACCCATCCTTGAACTTGTAATAGTGGACGCTGACGGGAGCGATCCGGTAGACGGCGTTGGCCATGAGGAGGAAAATCGCGAGCTGGATCAGCTTCCGGATCACATCCCCTCCCTCGACTCAGCTAATGAATCTGATGGAACAGCCGCTCCCAGCGGGTCTTGGTAAAGAAATGCGTGACCACTGACGCCAGCCGTTTGATCGTCGCCCCGGCGCCCTCGTCCAGGTAGTCCTCTCGTCCGGACTCGTACGACCAGTAGATCATCAGCGCGCGCCCCTTGACGTAGTCGCGCGGCAGAAACCCCCAATACCGGCTGTCCTGTGAATTGTCCCGATTATCACCCATGACGAAGTAATAACCCTCGGGCACACGCACCGGCGCGTACCGCTCCCGGACGTCGAATTGCGTCACTTCCTGGGCCTCGGACGAAGGTTCCAGAAAGTGCACGTATGGCTCCTCGAGGGGTTGGCCATCTATATACACCTTCTTGGCTCGAAGCTCGAAAGTTTCGCCAGGCAGCGCGATGACCCGCTTGATGAAATCGCGATCGGGCTCGTCCGGATACTTGAAGACGATGACGTCCCCGCGCCGGATATTCCGCACCGGCAGCAGCGCCCGTTCGAGCCGGGTCGGCGTCGGGCTGAAGACGAACTTGTTGACCAGCAGATGGTCGCCAATCAGCAGGTTGTTCTCCATCGAGCCGGTTGGAATCTTGAACGCCTGCACCACCCAGGTCCGCACGAACAGCGCGAGGATGACGGCAATGACGATCGATTCGGCATATTCCCGGAGCGTGGATTTGCGGAAGGTCGTAGCCATTATGTTTCCGTGCCCACTTTCAGTACCGCCAGGAACGCTTCCTGCGGAATCTCGACCCGGCCGACGCGCTTCATGCGCTTCTTGCCTTCCTTCTGTTTCTCGAGCAGCTTCCGTTTTCGCGTGATATCGCCGCCGTAGCACTTCGCCAGCACGTTCTTCCGCAGTGCCTTGACCGACTCCCTCGCGATGATCCGGCTTCCGATCGCCGCCTGGATGGCGACCTCGAACATCTGACGCGGAATCAGCTCGCGCATCTTCGACGCGAGCGCGCGCCCTCGCTGGTAGGCCATGTCACGATGGACGATCGTTGACAGCGCATCAACCGGCTCCTCGTTGACGAGGATGTCCAGCTTGACGAGCGGCGCTTCCTGGAAGCCGGTCACGTGGTAGTCGAGCGAAGCGTAACCGCGCGACAGCGTCTTCAGCCGATCGTAGAAGTCCAGGACGACCTCGTTGAACGGCAATTCGTAGGTGATGAGCACGCGATCGGCGGCCAGGTATTCGATCGACTTCTGCACGCCGCGTTTCTCCTGGCACAGCTGCAGCAGCGCGCCGACGTGCTCCGACGGCGTCAGCATCATCGCGGTGATGACCGGTTCTTCGATCTTCTCGATCCGGCCGGTCTCGGGAAGCTTCGACGGGCTGTCAATTTCCTGCACCGCGCCGTCGGTTGTCGTCACTCGATACAAGACGCCCGGCGCCGTCGTCACCAGGTCCATGTCGAACTCGCGCTCGAGCCGCTCCTGCACGATCTCCATGTGGAGCAGGCCGAGAAACCCGCAACGGAAGCCGAACCCGAGCGCGGCCGACGTCTCCGGCTCGAAGAAGAACGAGGCATCGTTCAACCGCAGCTTCTCGAGCGCGTCCCGCAGTTCGGGATACTCGCTGCCCTCGACCGGATACAGCCCGGCGAAGACCATCGGCTTGCTTTCCTTGAAGCCAGGAAACGGCTCGCTCGTGGGCCGTGCCGCATCGGTGATCGTGTCGCCGATCTTCGCATCGCTGACCGTCTTGATCCCCGCGAAGATGAAGCCCGCCTCTCCGACCCCGAGTTCATCGGCCGCCACAGGCTTGGGAGAAAAGACACCGACCTGATCGACGATGTACTCCTGGCCCTGCGCCATCAGACGGATCTTCATCCCGGCGCGGATTGAGCCGTCGATCACCCGCGTCAGGATGATCACGCCGCGGTAGGCGTCGTACCACGAATCGAAGATCAACGCCTTCAGCGGCGCGGATGGATCGCCCGTCGGCGGCGGAAGCCGATGAACAATCGCCTCGAGGATTTCGTGAACGCCGGTTCCTTCCTTGGCGCTCGCCAGGATTGCGCCGCTCGCATCGAGACCGACAATCTCTTCGATCTGGCGCTTGGCCTCTTCCGGCTGCGCTCCGGGCAAATCGATCTTGTTGATGACGGGGATGATCTCGAGCGCGTTGTCGACGGCAAGGTACGCGTTGGCCAGCGTCTGCGCCTCGACTCCCTGCGACGCGTCAACCAGGAGGAGCGCGCCCTCGCAGGCGGACAAGGACCGCGTCACCTCGTACGAGAAATCCACGTGTCCGGGCGTATCGATCAGATTGAGCACGTACTCATTCCCGTCGTCGGCGTGATACGTCAACCTGACGGCGTGAGCCTTGATCGTAATGCCGCGCTCGCGCTCCAGATCCATCGAATCGAGAACCTGGGCTTCCATTTCGCGCGGCTGCAGCGCGCCGGTGATCTCGAGGAAGCGGTCCGCGAGGGTCGACTTGCCGTGGTCGATATGGGCGATGACGGAGAAGTTCCGAATGAAACGCTGATCCATCAAAGAGACAGGCGAAATGCTGAATCCTGAGTGCTGAATGCTGAATGAAGATCGCGAGTAAATTATAGCATTCAGGCAGGATCGGGGAATTGCTGATTGCCGATTTCCGATTGCTGACTGAAGCCCCGCCCGGTAGTCAACAATCGGTAAATCAATCAGCAATCAGCATTCAGCATTTCTTTCGTGGTCCAGGAGCCACTGTTTGCGCCATCGGCCGCCGCCGTAGCCGCATAGCGTCCCGTCGGACCGAATCACGCGATGGCAGGGGACGACGATCGCGATCCGGTTCTGGCCGTTGACGCGGCCGATCGCTCGGACGGCCGCAGGTGAACCGACTGTCTGGGCCATGTCGGAATAGCTGCGGGTTTCGCCGTAGGGAATGCGGCAGAGCGCACCCCACGCTTTCAACTGAAAGTCCGACCCCTGCAGACGAAGGGGAATCGTAAACTCCCGGCGTTTCCCGGCGAAGTACTCGGACAGTTCGGTGCGCGTCTGGCGCAGCACGGGATGGTCACCGGGAACGATCGCAATACCCAACGATCGTCGAAGATCCCGAAGCTCCGTCTCGAGCGCCCGACGGTCGACAAACTCCAGCAACTCCAGTCCTCGATTGCCAGCTATGGCCAGCATGGGTCCGAGCGGGGTTTCGACCCACGCGGCGGTCAGCAGCGGCGTGTCGCGGGCGTCTGCCGGTGTCTCGCCAAACACCCGCGCGAAGGCGTCGCGGAAGCCGCTGTCGGATTCGAATCCGGCGTCCAGCCCGGCGTCCAGCGTTGAAGCGCCATCGTGCAGCGCGCGCATCGCGGTGCCGAGGCGGCACGCGCGGTGGTAGGCCTGGAACGTCATCCCGAAGCTTCGCTTGAACGTCCGTCGTACCTGCACCGGATCGAGGCCGCGCTGACGGAGATCCTCGTCGCGCATTCTGATATCCGGATTGCGCAGCATCTCGTCAACGAGCGGAGCCAGCCAGTTCGGCGCCGATGCGGCAGACGACATCGGATCGCAGATCCGACACGGCCGATAGCCACGATGCAAGGCCTCCTGAATCGTCGAGGCATACTCGACGTTCTCCGGCTTCGGCTTTCGTGCGCTGCACGTCGGGCGGCAGAAAATCCCGGTCGTGCGAACGCACGCGAAAAATAATCCTTCGAACGAATGGTCGCGCTCGACCAGCGCGCGATACATCTCGGCGGGAGTAGGTTGCAACATCATGTGCACGAGAATACGAGGACCCCTCCATTGTGCGCTACCGGAAAATGGACGCGCAATTTCCGCCGCGGCGAAGCCCCTCGGAGGTGACTAGCGACTGCCCTTCACCATTGGCGGTACCGTCTGCAGATAGGTCCAGAGCGCTTTGAGCTCAACGTCTTTCATCTGCCCGTAGGCCTTCCACGGCATCTGCGGAAGAATATCGCTGCCGTCCTTCCGCTTGCCTTCGCGCAACGCGCGGAAGAAGTCGGTTTCGCTCCATCCCTTGAGCCCCGTCTCGTGCGGTGTAATGTTCGCGACGATCGGCATGTTCGGATCGCCGGAGATCTTTCCACCAGACAGGTGTTCACCATGACATCCGCGGCAGACCTGCGCGATGTGCGCCCCCAGCTCGACGCTGGCGGCCTCGACCGGCGGCTCGACGGGGTGAGGCTTCTGGTGGTCCAGCGAGAAGGCAGGCAGTGCGCTCGACCCAAATCCGACGACAAACGAAAACACCGGACCAATGCCGACGGGCTTCATCGTCCGATCCACCGGCGGACGGCTCCGGATGTAGGCCACGATGTCCGACAGTTCGTGATCGGACAGATTGACGAATTCGGTCGTCGGCATCGAGGACGACTGTCCCGTGTGCCGGACGCCATGGCGGACGGCGCGGTCCCAGTCAGCAACGGAAAAGGCGCGCGTGACGCTTCCGGGTCCGGTCGTGAGATTCGGCGGCGCCCAGTAGCCGACGATGGCTTGATCGATAAGCACCGTGCCACCGAGATCGTTGCCATGGCAGCCCTCGCAGTTGACGCGCGTCTTGACCAGGTGCTCACCGCGCGCAATCGCCTTCGCCAGCGTCACCGCTTGAAGGTCGACTCCTCCGAGCGGATCGGCTGCGGGCGCTCCGGCGGCCGCCCGCTCGGACTGGAGCGTTTCAAGCTCAGAGGCACTCAGGGGAAAGGGAATCGGGAACGACGCGGTATGCGTCGTCCATTGCGTGTTGTATTTTCGTCCGGCGATGACGCGCGCGACGCCGACGGCACTGAGAGCGAGCACGATTACGACGGCGAGAATCAAGACGACGACCTTCAAAAGTTTGCGCATGGGAGGGGGTGCATTATACCCGTAATGGCTGAGTCGGATCGGGCACGTCCAGCGCGTCCTAGTTCGCTGGGGGTATGTTGCTGTAGGCTGACTGGCGCGTGATACCGCGGAGTTCTGCGTGACCCTGCGCTGGCTCGTTGCGACATTCCACCTTCTCGCGCTGCCCCTCGGCCTGAGTTCAGTCTGGGCGCGCGGTCGCGCGCTGGGCGTTGCCCGGGCCAACGCCGACCTCGCTCGAGTCTTCGTCGCCGACAACCTGTGGGGCCTTGCGGCCGGATTGTGGATCGTCACGGGCCTGTGGCGCGCGTTCGGAGGAATCGAAAAAGGAACGGCCTACTACCTGAACGATCGGGTTTTCTACGTAAAGATGGGCCTTCTGTTCCTCATCCTGCTTCTCGAGATCGCGCCCATGACCACCTTGATCTCTTGGCGGGTCGCGATCAGGCGCGGAAAACAGATAGACCTGAAGTCGGCAGCGATTTTCGCCCGCATCAGTCAAGTCCAGGCGGTGCTCGTCGTCCTCATGGTGTTTGCCGCCACAGCCATGGCTCGCGGATTCTTCTACTGACGCGCCCCACGCAGATTCCACTGGCACTGCGCAGGCGGACGGACTACGGGACAACCCATCTCCTGAATCTGCAGGCGCCGATCACAGAGCCGCGAGCGAGGGCAGCGAACCGAGCCACGCGACCGGCGCGAGCCGTCACCCTTCGACGTCGCTCAGGGTGAGGTGAGCGCCGTCGAACCACGAAGCGGCGAGCGAGGGTGCGTGTAGAGGAGTCCGAGGGGCGAAGGCTCCATGAGCGGCGAATCAGCGCTCTGGACCAGGACGACGCGAACGGCATTTCTTCAGTGGCGCAACTGTCAGAACTGACAGCGCTCACCGCGTCACTCCGGAAGTAATATCTGAAAACCGCTCAGCCGAGAGGGGCACGACGAACGAGCCCGCGCGACCCGTCTCGCCGTAGCGCCTCGCGCGAAGGCGGAAGCGAGCCGGCGCCCTTCGACGTCGCTCAGGGCGTGGTGAGCGCAGTCGAACCACGAAGCGGCTCGCGAGAGAGCGCGTTGGGGAGTCCGATGGGCACAGCCCGTCGGAGTGATGAAGTCCAGGAGGTATTCGACATGAGAAGCCAGACCCCGCTGTTCCTGGCCCTGGCGGGCCTGATCGCGTTGAGCACGGTCTCGATGCCGATCGCAGCGCAGGAACAGAAACCCACCGTCAAGATCCCGGAACCGGGGGTGCCGCAGGTCATGACGCTCGAGGGAATGTACGTGCGGGCCGCGTACAACAACGAAGGCTATGTGATCATCGGCTACAAGACTGCCAACATGTCCGTCGGCGAGGAATGGATGCTCCTCGAGATGGGCACCACAGTTCGCGAAGGTGTCCCGAGCTTTTCGCTGAAGCGAAACGATCTGTCGCTGGAAACGCCCGATGGCGCCAAGCTGCCGCTGCCCTCGGTCGATGATTATCGGAACGCAAACCTCGCCGCGCTCAACAACCGGGCGAACGTCGCGCGCGACTCGATCAATTACTTCCCGCCCATGGCGAGTCAGGCGTGCCGTATCGGCTTCTTCAGCGAACTGAGTCAGCGTGCCCTCCCATGGGATCAGGTCGAGGTCAGCCAGAGCCGCGCTTGTCTCGGCCGTCTCTATTTCAAGGTGCCCGGCGGAATAAAATACGGCCAGCACTGGCTCGACGTGCAGTTCCCGAAGAGCCTCGTGCGCGTGCCCTTCCGGATTCTGACGAAGGATGAAGAGAAGCTGCTGGACAAGAATTACAAGGACATCCGTAAGCAGGTGAAGGAAGCGTTCGCGCCGCCTAAGAAGAAAAAGAGTTAGACATACAATCGTGACGATGGGAGACACGCCGATCAGCCGTCGCACGTTTGGACAAACACTCGGGTTGGGAGCCGTCGCCGGCACGCTGCAGGCCTTCGCAGCCGGCGACGGTCCGTCATCGGCGGGCAGCGTTCAGGCCGGTGGAACCCGCGACGAGCTCTGCGAGCTCAGCGCCATCGAACTCGCCTCCCGAATCCGGGCCAAGCAGCTTTCAGCCCGCGAGGTGATGTCAGCGCATCTCGCGCGGATCGACCGCATCAATCCCAAGGTCAATGCCATCGTCACGCTGGTTGCCGAGCGCGCGCTGGCCGACGCCGCGCGTGCCGACGAGCTGACGGTGCGAGGCGAACCACTTGGCATTCTGCACGGACTCCCTGTCGCTCACAAGGATCTTGTCGACACCGCGGGCATCAGAACGACTCGCGGCTCGCTCTTCTACAAGGATCTCGTGCCGACGCAGGACGCGCTGATCGTCCAGCGCATTCGCGCCGCCGGCGCCATCACCTGCGGAAAAACCAATACCCCAGAGCTCGGGGCGGGCTCGCAGACCTTCAACCCGGTGTTCGGAGCCACGCGCAATCCGTATGACGTGACGAAGACGTGCGGCGGCAGCAGCGGCGGCGCGGCCGTCTCGCTCGCGTGCCGGATGCTCCCCCTCGCAGACGGCAGCGACACTGGCGGATCGCTTCGCAACCCTGCGGCTTTCTGCAACGTGGTGGGCTTCCGCACCACCCCCGGGTGCGTCGCCAGCGAATCAACGTCGTGGTCCCCGCTGTCTGTGTCGGGGCCAATGGCGCGATCGGTTGCCGACGTGGCGCTGTTCCTGAGCGCGATTGCCGGTCCAAACCCGCACAATCCACTCTCGCTGACCGTTGACGGCGAGCGGTTTCGTGCGCCGCTCGATCGCGACTTCAAGGGCGTGCGTGTGGCGTGGTGGAAGGGGCTGGGTGGCATCCCGTTCGAACCGGAGATCCGTCGCGTCATCAACGCGAACCGGCACGTCTTCGAAACCCTCGGCTGCACCATTGAAGACGCAGAGCCGGACTTTGCCGGCGTCGACGAGGCCTTCCCCGCGCTCCGATACGTTGCGAATCACCCGCGGTACTCGGAACTGGTTCGTCAGAACGCGGGATGGGTCAAGGACACGATCAAATACGAGGTGTCGGAAGCCGAGCGATGCTCGGGCGCGGTCATTGGACGCGCGCTCGCCCGGCAGGCGCGCATGTACGATCAAAGTCGCGAGTTCTTCAGTCGCTACGAGTTCTTCGTGCTTCCGGTCACGCAAGTCGCACCGTTCGACGTGAACATGCCCTTTCCGACCGACATTGACGGCACGCCCATGAACAGCTACATCGACTGGATGCGGTCGTGCTGGTACGTGACGTTCATGGCAAATCCCGCGATCTCCGTCCCCGCGGGATTTACAGAGGCAGGGTTACCGGTCGGCATTCAGATCGTCGGCCGTCACCGCGACGAGTGGAGCGTGCTGCAAATGGCACACGCGTTCGAGCAGGCGACGGGGTATGGGAAGCGACGGCCGGGAGTCCTGAGCGCCTGACGGCAGCCAGCAGCCAAGGCAGTTATCGCTGTTCGATCGGGAGCACCGGCTGCGGGTACGGCGGGCCGATGTAGTCCGTACGCGGCCGAATCAAGCGGTTATTCGCGTACTGCTCCAGGCAGTGTGCGGTCCAGCCCGAGATCCGGCTCACAGCAAAGATCGGCGTGAAGAGATCGATCGGGATGCCGAGCGTGTAGTAGGTCGAGGCTGAATAGAAATCCACGTTCGGGTTCAGCTTCTTCTCCCCTTTCACCACGTTCTCGATCCGTTGCGACATCTCGAACCAGCGTGTGTTGCCGGCCCGCTCTCCCAACTCCTTGGACATGCGACGGAGGTGCGTGGCGCGTGGGTCCTCGGTGCGGTAGACGCGGTGGCCAAAACCCGGAATCTTGACCTTCTTCGCGAGCTTCCCCCGGATTGCGTCCTCGATGCGTTCCGGTGGAGCATCCTGGCCGATGTCAATCAACAGCCGCATCACATCCGCGTTCGCGCCACCGTGCAGCGGGCCTTTGAGGGTGCCGATGGCAGCGACGGTCGCCGAATACAAGTCAGTCAACGTCGCAGCCGCGACGCGAGCGGCAAACGTCGAAGCATTCAATTCGTGGTCGGCGTGCAGCACGAGCGCGACGTCGAAGGCGTGAACCGACAACGCACTGGGCCGGTTGCCGCTGAGCATGTAGAGGAAATTCGCCGCATGGCCGAGTGCGGGATCGGGTTGAATCGGCCCGCCGCCAGCCTGCATCCGTCCATACGTCGCCACGAGGCTGCCAAGCTGCGCCGTCAACCGTACGGCTTTGCGGTAGTTTGCAGCTGGTGAGTTGTCGCCAGCCTCTGGATCGTACTGCCCCAGCGCCGAGGTGAGCGTGCGAAGCATGTCCATCCCGTCCGACGCCGGGAGCTGCTTCATCAGCCGCAGGATCGGCTCCGCGAGCGGCCGGCCGGCCGCGAGCTGTGACTGTAAATCGCCGAGCGCCGCGCGATTCGGCAGGCGCCCGTGCCACAGCAGGTAGCAGACCTCCTCGAACGAAACCGCGCGCGCGAGATCGTGGATATCGTGGCCGAAGTATGCGAGGACGCCGCGCTCGCCATCCAGATAGCAGATCGCCGACGAGGCCGCGACCACGTCCTCCAGCCCGGGCTTCGGCTTCGCTTCGGTGGTCATGGCTCAATCATACAATTGCTGATTGTTGATTGCTGATTGTTGATTTCAATAGACGAAGGCCGAGCGCGTCCCGCTCGGCCCAATCAGCAATCAAAAATCGACAATCACCAATCTTACTTTGCGACTTCCGGCGTCTTGAGCATGACGCTCTCGCCGGTAAATTGCTGCAGGATGGAGAGGAGGCCGGTGTAGAGGAACCCGATCTGGAAGAGCATCAGGAACGGCAGGGTCGCGTAGATCTGGTTCACGAGCGCGTAAAACACGGTCGCCGAGAAATACAAACCCAACGCCAGCTCGATGAGCGGTTGCACACCGACGGTCTGGTGATACTTCTTGCCCACCCATTCGTCGCTATCGCGCTCAATCCCGTACTTTGGCGTTCGCGCAAACTCGCTCTGCTTGTGAAACAACGCTTCGAGAACCGCACGCGTGTTGTTCACGCACAAGCCGATGCCGATCGACATCAGGAACGGCAGATACTTCATGCGTTGACGCCAGTCGGGATACAACTCACGCTGCGCCTTCACGTAGAACACGGCAATCGACGCGGTCGCGGCAAAAAACAGCGGGACGTCGATAATGAGCATCTCGGTCCATCCCATGGTGTAGCGCACCCACATCGCCGGGAACATGAGGATGGACAGCAGCGACATCAGCAGATAGTTGAAGTTCGCCGACAGGTGGAAGAACGCCTCGGCCTTCACGCCGAACGGCTGCTTCGAGCGGAGGATCCGCGGCAGCAACTTCATGCAGGTCTGGATCGAGCCCTTGGCCCAGCGGTGCTGCTGCGACTTGAACGAGTTCATCTCCACCGGCACTTCGGCGGGTGAGACGACGTCGGGGAGGAAGATGAAGCGCCAACCGGCGAGTTGCGCCCGGTAGCTGAGATCGAGATCTTCAGTGAGCGTGTCGTGTTGCCAGCCACCCGAGGATCCGATCGCCTCGCGGCGCCATACCCCGGCGGTGCCGTTGAAATTGAAGAAGCACCCGGCCCGATTGCGGCCGCCATGCTCGAGCACGAAGTGCGCATCGAGCAGAATCGACTGAATCTTCGTGAGCAGCGAGTAGTCCTGGTTGATGTGCCCCCATCGCGCCTGTACCATGCCAATCCGGCTGTCGGTGCTGAAGTACGGCAGCGTGCGCTTCAGAAAATCGTGCGGCGGGATGAAATCCGCGTCGAAGATCGCAATGAACTCGCCGGTCGCTTCCGCCAGGCCGGCATCGAGGGCACCGGCCTTGTAGCCGGTTCGATCGACACGGTGCAGGTAC
>JBKPNQ010000194.1:0-11366 GCA_046732715.1 Acidobacteriota bacterium
GGCGTTTCCTTCATGATGGTCGTCGCGTTCTTGTCAGGTCTGTTTGCGGCGGGCGCAAATCTCTCCGTGGTGGTGCCCGTCGCGCGGCTGACCGGCATGCTGCTTGCCGCAGTGCTCGGAATCGTGGTCCTGGGGGAACCATTCACGTGGCGCCTCGGACTGGGAGCTCTCCTGACGGTCGCCGGCGTCTATTTCATCGTGACGCGCTGACGGCAGCGCTTATTCAGACTCGATCGGCTCCAGTCTCGCCGCGAATCCCCAGCCGCCGAATTTCTCCGATACCGCCAGCACGATCTCGTTTGCGCCGGGATGGAGATCCACATAAACCGCGTCCGGCCCGAGCGAGGCGATGCCCAGCGACGAAGGGTCGCGCCGCGCGAACGCGCTGTCGCCCTCGAAGAGCAGCCGGCCGTTCACGAACAAGTGGACCTCGTCGCTGTAGGCAAACACCAGCTTCATCCGCTGGGACCGCGGCGAGGTGACGACCGTCCGCGCGAACACGAGATCGCGGCTGCCCGGAGTGCTCGACGGCGTGCGCGCGCCGTGCCGGTACTGCGCGATGTTCACCAGCCCCGAGCTCTCGGCGGTAACCGCAGTCCATTCTCGTGCCGTACGCGCGGGCAGCACGTCAGGCTTCGTCGTCGCCGTCTCGAACGCTGGACTCAGCTCCCACGCGCTAATGGGCTGCGGCGTCGGAAGACTGTCCGCGGGACGTGAAGCCGGAGCGCCTGTGTCGGCAGGAGACACGACAACATTGGCGAAGTTGGCGCCGCCGAAATTCCCCCACAGGCCGACCATGCCCCGTGCCCAGGGGCGCTTCAGCGAGGTCACCGTCAATTGTGGCTCCTGCGCGCGGTCGATAAACAGCTGCGCGGAGTAGCCGGCAAGCACCAGCTTGACGTGAACCCAGCGGTTGAGCGGCAGCTCCGCGGCGGCGGTGTAGCCCTTGCCGTTGTACAACTGCCACCCGAAGAATCCGTTGAAGACCGGTGTGTACTGGACCGCATCAGCCTGACGCGACAGAAACGGCCGGAGATAGACAAGCTCGCAGTCATCGCTGGATGCCGCGCGAAAGACCACACCGGCGAAGCTCGTGTGACCGTGCATGGCGATGTCGAACTCGATTGTGCCATCGCCGAAGGCAGAGTCGCGCAGCAGGGCGAAGCCATTGTCGATGAAGAGTGACGGCTGCCCAAGATAGGGCATCGGACGTGCCTCGCGGTCGAGCAGCATCCAGCGGGCGTCGGTGAACGGAACGGCCTGGCCCGCCGCCATGGCCAGCAACAGGAACAAGTGGGTGAGCATGCCACCACAGTGGCATCACCCGGGTCAGGCGGGATTGGATAAATCGGACATGGCGCTGCTGCCAGCCTCCTGGCGGCGCTCGGCGTGTAGCCTCTGTGGGGAGACCCCGGCAAGCGCGAGGCAATCGCGAATCAGATGGGACTGGTCGCAGTAGCCGGCACTGAGCGCGAGATCGGCCCATGATGGCTTGACGAGCCGATCGGCGCCGACCATCGCGGCGACGAAGCGGATCGCGCGGGAGTAGGTTTTCGGTGCGATGCCGGTCGCGTCGTGCACATGCCGACGCACGCGACGGTCCGATAGGCCCAGCGTCGACGCCACGCGTTCGCACGACGTCCGGCCCCTTGTGTCGCGGAGGAGGTCGAGCGCGTTCGACGTAATCGCAGAAGGGGGCGTGCGACAGTCCGCGCGGAGGCGCTCCAACATCGCGGTCATGACCTGCACGACATCAGCGGCCGAGCGGGTGTGCGACAACGCGTCCCCGAGGCGCTCGGCCAGCCGAGGCGCGACCACCGCGAGATCACCGACCCGATCTTCGATGGCAATCGGATCGACGCCGAGCAGCGGTCCGGCCCACTCCGGTTTGATCTTGATCGCCGCGAGCTCGCGGCCGGGAACCAGTACGAAGTGCTGCGCGCGCAGCTTTGGTCCGATGATGATCGGCGTCCAGTCGATCGGCTCGCCATTGTCGCGACGGAATCCCATGAACGCAACGCTGACGCCCGGATCGGGAAGCACGAGATGCGCGACCGCCCCGACCGCCGGGTCACACGGCGTTTCGTGGACGAACAACGCTTCCGCGCAGTGCGCCAGCTCCGCCGGCGGTGCGTATTCCCGGTAGCCACCGAGACGATGCGTGGTCGTCGCCGCGTCGATCCCCTTGCCTGCGGTTTCGTGATGTCCCGTCATGTCCTAAGTTTGCGCCGACGCGCCCGCCGCGATCCTTACTCGGCGTCCTCGTCGAGCGTTACGTCCACCATCATCTCACCGGCGAGCGCTTCGAGCCGGCCGCGCAGCCAGTCGGTGGTCACCGCTGCCGGCAATCCCAGTTGGACACTCGCCCGGAACAGTTGCTCGCCGGTCATCGGTGCGCCGGAGACGCCGGTTTCCAGCTCCTCGATGTTCACGTGGTGCTGCGCCAACACCTTCGAAATGTCGCGGATGATTCCCGGATGGTCGTTGCCAACCAGCTCGAGCCGTACGGTACGGAACGTTGCCCGGGCGGCGTCGGCACTGCTCTCGACGACGACGGTGAGACCGTCGCTCGTGAGCGCGCGCAGCGCTGATGCCAGCGCGTCGGCGTTGGCCGCCGCGACGCTGATGCGCAGGATCCCGGCAAACTTGCCGGCCAGCCGCGCCATCCGGCTCTCCTCCCAATTGGCCCCGGCGGACAACACGACCTCTGACAGCCGCTCGACAATGCCAGGCCTGTCGTTCCCGATCACGGTCACCACCAGCGATGTGCCCATTCGTCCTCCGCGTTAATCACTCACCCCGAGGGGCTTCGCCCTCGGACTCCCCGACACGCTCCCTCGCGAGCCGCTTCGCCGGCTCGCTCCGTTCGCGTGGCTCGCGTCGCTGCGCTCGCTCGCCTCTGCGTGGCGATCGTAACGTCGGATCACCGGTGCTGTCACCTCTCGAACCTGATGCGGCGCGACGATGTCATGTCACCAATCACGTCTCCGTGACAAGATGAGGGCGTGAAGCCGATGCGCAACCTGTGGTGGCTGGTGATTGCCAGCCTCGCGATTGGCGCCGGCCTCCGCGCGACCCCATCCCAGGCAATCCTGGCCCACTTCGACATTTCCCGTCCGATCCCGTATTTCATTGGCGACGGGAAAGGCAAAACCGGCTTCCGGGCCAGCGACAGGGAGCTCGCGCGCTGGGCGCTGGAGGACTGGCAACGGTCCTCAGGTCACGCGATTCGATTCGAGCCAGCGCCAGAATCATCGTCGCTCGTGCGGCTCTATTGGGCTGAACCGTCCGAGGGGCAGTACGGCGAGATGAAACCGATCATCGTCGATCAGCGGCTGGGCGCGGCTGTCTACATCCGCCCCGACATGGCGTCGCTTGGGCCCGACATCGCCGAGGCCGCGGCCCACGACCCGCTCCTCCGCGACAGCATCGTCTACCTCACCTGCGTGCACGAAATCGGGCACGCGCTCGGGATGCGGCACACGGGCGACTACCGGGACATCATGTATTTCTTCGGTTACGGTGGGGACATCCCAAAATATTTCGATCGTTATCGGGTGCAACTGGGCTCGCGCGCGGACATCGTCAAGGTGTCGGGTCTCTCGTCCGGCGACATCACGAGATTGAAAGCGCTATACGAGTTGCCCTGACGCAATGCCCAACCTCCTGATTAATCGGTCGCCGCTTGCCCCGGATCGATCGCCCGTCCGCATCGGCTATCGCGATTCCGCTGACCATCGTGAACCCGATCGAGAGAACGTCCTGGTCGTGCTCCACGGCGGATGGGGCACCGGAGTCTACCCGTTCGATCGGCAGATCGCGGCGCTCGATCGCCATCGCGTCGTCATGCCCGATCGGACCGGTTACGGCCGGTCCGGCCCGATTGAAAGACAGCCAGTCGATTTCCACCAACGTGCGGCAGGCGAGACGCTCGCCGTGCTGGACGCGCTGGAGCTCGGCCGAGTCTCGCTGTGGGGACACAGCGACGGCGCCGTGATTGCGCTGAAGATCGCGCTGATGGCACCGGCACGCGTCGATCGGATCGTCGCGGAGGCATCGCACTTCTTCCGGCGCAAGCCGCGATCGCGCGAGTTCTTTGAAGCGATGCGCGATCGCCCGGAACAATTCGGCGGCCGCGTTTCGAAGGCGCTCGAGGCCGATCATGGAAGCCGCTGGCGGTCACTGCTCTCCATGAACGGTGTCGCCTGGCTGCAGCTCGCGGAGGCAGCTGGCAACGAGGATCTCTACGACGGCCAGTTGGGCGACGTTCGCTCCCCAGTCCTGTTCATTCACGGTGAGGAGGACCCGAGGACTGAACCTGGAGAACTCGACGCGTTTCGGGCTGCGCTTCCGCATGCGCAGATGGCCGTGCTGCCCGGAGCATTCCACAGCCCACACAGCGAGCGGACGTCGGCAGATGCGGTCTCGGCTCTGGTGCAACGCTTTCTCGAGTGACAGGGAAACGTCCTCCTTTTCGTATCCAACGTCCGGGCCGCAGCCGGTAAGGCCGGGCGCTCCGAATCGTCGCGAACGGCCGGTTGAAGTAGGATGCACCCCATGAAGTACCTCACGTGCGTCCTGCTCGTTGCCATCGCCTGCGTCTCCGAGGTGTACGCCCAGCGCGTAACCCGCGATATCCCATATGCGACGGCGCACGAACGGCAGGTGCTCGATGTGTATGCGCCCGACGGCGCGAAGAATCTGCCCGTGGTGTTCTGGATTCACGGTGGCGGCTGGCAGGCGGGCAACAAGGGCATGGTTGGCGTCAAGCCCAAGGCATTCACGGAGGCCGGCTTCGTCTTCGTCTCGATCAACTACCGTCTGCTGCCCACGGTCGACATGGTCGCCTTGACCAACGACGTCGCCACCGCGCTCGGTTGGGTACATAAGAACATCGCGACCTACGGAGGCGATCCGGCAAGGCTGCTGGTAATGGGACATTCGGCGGGCGGTCAGCTCGCGGCGCTGATGTGCACGGACGAGAAATATGTGAAAGCGGAAGGCTTCTCGCTGTCGACGATCAAGGGGTGTGTCCCCGTGGATGCCGACACCTTCGACATCCCGGCAATCATCGAGGTGGCCGAGACGCGCGCCCGCGTTCACCACCAGCCGTTGCCCACCAACGGTCACCGGCAAAAGTTCGGCAACGACCCGGCGAAGCATCTCGACTTCTCAGCCGTGAGTCACGTCGCAGCAAACAAGGGCATTCCGCCTTTTCTCATCCTCCACATCTCAGGCAACCCCGATACCAGCGCTCAAGCGCGACGCCTGGCCGCCGTTCTCCAGGCGGCAGGGATTTCCGTCAAGGTCGTCGGTCGCGATAACACGCACGAGGGCCTCAACGACGAGATCGGCGTTCCAGGCGATCCGGTGACGAAGGAAGTGTTCGGGTTCGTCGCCGAGGCGCTCAGGAAGTAGAGCGACGACGTTGACGTCGAAGGCTTCGAAGGCTTCAACAACACGATGAGACGATTTCTTCCTCTCTTTGCGATCCTGTTGTTGGTGGCGGCCTACGTGCACACATCGCACGCCCAGATCCGCTCCGTGCACCAGATTGCGCCGGGTGTTTTCACGCGGATTGGCGACCGCGACGCGCGGCAGCCGGCCAACACCAGCTGGATCGAGTTCCGCAATTTCGTCGTCGTCATCGAGGCGAACACCCCGTGGGGACTCCGCGACATCCTGCCTGAAATCCGGAAGACGACCAGTAAACCGATCCGATACGTGTTCGACACCCACTACCACTGGGATCACACGCAGGGCAACAGCATGATGGCGGATGAGGGGGTCGCCGTCGTTTGCTCGCAGGACTGCGCCAGCGAGCTGGCGGTGAAGGGCAAGACCGAGTGGGATCAGATGAGCAAAAACGCCGAATACAGCCTGGCCCCCTATCGACTGCAGCAGCCGTCAGTCGTCTTCGGCGACTTCATGGCTATCGACGACGGCGAGCGGCGCCTGGAGCTGCGGCGGGTGGGACCGGCACACACAATTGGTGATGCGGTTGGGTTCCTGCCGAAAGAGGGCATTCTGTTCACCGGCGATCTGTGCGTGAACTGGCGGTCGGGCAACAACGTCGGCGATCGCGACGCCGATCATCAGCACTGGGTGCAGGTGCTCAACGATCTCGCTCGCTGGAACGTGAAGACCGTCGTGCCCGGCCACGGCGAGCTCGGAACCGTTGACACACTGCGGGCGCAGAGCGCATTTCTCGACGATCTGTGGACCCAGGTGGCAGCCGGCAAAAAGGCCGGCAAGAGCCTCGAACAACTGCTCAAGGACGTCAACCTTTCAAAACACGGCGACTTTGCCGCCGATGAGCAGCAGAATCAATCGGCGATTCGCGCGGTGTTCCGTAAGGCGCCAGGAAGCTAGTGGCCTGTCCACTAGCCGCTTCGGCGAGAGACTCGCACCCGCCTCACCTCGCCGCGGGCGCGCCGCCCGTTGCCCGACCCGCCGGCCTCGCGAAGAACACGAACGTGCCGTACGCCGTCGCGGTCACAATGTCGGGGCGGCCGTCTTTGTTCAAGTCGGCGACGTCGAACGACGAACCAACTCCCGACTTGTTGTGGACGAGTTCAGGCACGAACTCCGCTCCCCCCGGCGCCTTTGGATTTCGCACCGTACGATAGATGTAGAGCACGGCCGCACCATACGGATCGTTGCCGTTGTAGTTCTCCAGCTCGGACCACAGTCGTTTGCCGGTCACGAAATCCGGAATCTTGTCGCCGTCCATATCGACAAAGCGCGCCGCGTGGGACTCGGAGAACACCACGCCGCCGGCGTTGGTCGTCGAAAAGTCCTGCGCGATCAGGTGCTGTTCGAACGTCCGAGTACCGTCCGCGGCCTTCTTCTGCTCGAACCACTTGATGCCCCAGTTATGCGCCGACCCATTGACGACGTCAGCGAGCCCGTCGCCGTTGACATCGTAGATGCCCATCTCGCCGCCGCCGTTGCCGAACACCGAGTTGTTGCCGAACTCGATCGCGTGGAACAGCCACGGGCTCTTATCGATCCCTTCAGCGGGTTGTTCGTACCATCCGGTCGGCACGGCGACATCCATTCGACCGTCGCCGTTGATGTCGCCAACGCCAATGCCATGACCGTTGACCGCTTCACCCTGGCTCGAAATCGGATGCGGCGTCCAGACGGCGGTCGGGTTCGCGGGATCAGGCTTCGCCCACGCGTACACGCCACCGCCACCGAAAATCACTTCCGGCTTGCCGTCCTTGTCGAGATCCTTGAGCAACACGATCTCCGTGGTGATCGTCGTCAGCACGCTGAACTTGTCCCAGCGGCGTGACTGCCCCTGCGGGTTCACGTACAGATCCATGTGCCGGTTGCCGAGCGATGACAGGATGTCGGGCCAGCCATCTCCAGTGAAGTCGTAGGCGAGATTCACCATGTCCGGCGCAAACTCGGTCGAGGCGTTGTAGACGCGTCCTTCTCGATAAATCTTCCGGTCAGTGAAGTCCGGACCCAGGTAATAGAACGGTCCCGACACAATGTCGAGGGTGCCATCGTGATTGACGTCTGCCGTGGTCGCGCCCCAGCCGTAATAGAGACTGCTGACGCGCTGGACGTTAAAGCGCGGCGAAATCGTTTCCTTGGGCTCGACGATCGAGTTCAGATCTTTCCAGGCGAAATCCTTGTAGCGCACTTCGCCGCTGCCGCCGACGAAAAGCGCGACGGGACCGTAGCCGGCCGCGTTCTTCTCGTCGATCGTGCCGACGCCGCCGAACGTCTGACGAAGCGTCGCCGCCGCCGCGAGGATGTAAAGATCGTTCCACTCCCCGGGCTTCAGCACGGGTGGTCGGCGACCCGACGAACCAACTTGAGTCCCCGGCGGCGTTGCGCGACCGGTTCCAGGTGCGTTCGCCGGGCCTGCTTGTGGAGTAGGGGGAGCCGCAGCCGCTGCTGCAGGGGCAGCGCCCGGTGCAGCAGCGGGTGGTGATCCGGCGGGTGGTGCTCCGGCCGCACCGGGCTGCGCGCCGCGTGCGCCGCCACCACCAGCTGCGCCGCCCCCGCCGCCGCGACCCGCGGGCGCAGCGAGCCGTTCGCGTGCGACCTCTTTCCCGCTCGCATCAATCGTGACCGCGTACGAAGCGGTGTCCCCGTCGGTCAGGGAAACAAACACGCCGCTCATGCCCCCATCAGGCGTCTTCTGCGCGCGAAGAAGCACGCCAGACGTGCACGCGCCCGTGCACCGGTAGCTCGCGTACAGCTGAACGTCCTGGAAGCCCTTGTCCATGACGAGCCATCCGCCGCTGCCGCCCGGTTTAGCGGTTCCGACAAGCTCACCATTCTGCGCTTTCCAGTCGGCGCCTCCGAGCACGTGCCAGCCCGCGAGCGTAGATCCCGTGACCATGCCATCGGGCTTGAAGTTTGCGGGCCCGGACGCGTTGATGACCAAGGCCGTCGCCACGACGACAGCAGCTGTCACGACCGGGCGAAGCAGTCGGTAGTACATCGGTGAGCCTTTGTGAGAGGGTTGCGGCAACGATCGATTCGCGTTGCGCAAACGATAGTCCACTCTGTCGCCGGTGGCAATCGAGCAGCCTGTTCCAGTTACGACCCACGGCGCCTGGACAGCGGCAGGTGACGGATACGCTTTCTCGCCAGCCACGTCCGATTCTCCCTGCAGGAAGCTCGCGCCGTAGTGTTTCGTACGCGTTGGCGGCTTCGTGCGCTGTACAATCGCGCCTGCCTTCGCGGCACACATCAACCGGCCATGTCCTGATGGAGCAGCGACGATGCGCAACACGATCGCGTTCCTGATCGCCCCGGCATCCTTGCTTTCAGTAGGATTCGGAGCTTGGATGCTCCAGACCTCCGTCAGCCGTCCAGAGCTGGCTGGATTGGATTTCGAGGCCGAGCACACGGGAGGTGTGCCGAAGGGTTGGAACGGGGGCCCGCCCGATACGCTGGCCGTCGATGGCGTGACAGTCCATGGCGGTAAGTGGGCCTTGCGGATCGAGCGAAACGACAAGAGCGCCGGGGCTTTCTCTGCGGTCAACAAAGCAATTCCAATCGACTTCGCCGGCACGACGCTCGAGCTGCGAGGCTTTCTGCGAACGGAAGGCGTGTCGGGGTTTGCCGGCTTGTGGATGCGCGAAGATGGCGACGGCGGATCGGTGGCGTTCGACAACATGGAGCGCCGTCAGATTAAAGGCACGACGGAGTGGACGGAATACTCGATCGCGCTGCCACTCGAGAAGTCAGCGAAGAACCTGGTCTTTGGAGTGCTCACTGCCGGGGTGGGAAAGGTCTGGGCCGACGACCTCCGCCTCCTCGTTGACGGCAGGCCGCTCGAGCAGGAGCCTCGCATCGAACAACCGAAGACCGCGCTGGATCTCGACAAGGAATTCGATGCGGGATCGGGCATCGCGCTGAAAAGCTTGAGCAAGGGCCAGGTCGACAACCTCGTGATGCTCGGAAAGATCTGGGGGTTTCTGAAGTATCACCACCCGCTCGTCACGTCCGGCACGCGTCACTGGGACTACGAGCTCTTTCGCATCCTGCCCCGAGTGCTGGCCGCGTCCGACACTCCGGCGGCGCGATCTGTCGTGCAACAATGGATTGCTTCGCTCGGCGACGTGCCTGGTTGCACGAACTGCGCGAGCCTTCAGGAAAGTGATCTTCACCTGCGACCGCCGGTGGGGTGGTTGACGGACGACGCGCTCGGAGCCGAACTGGCCCGAACACTGCGTGCGATTCCTCGCAATCGTCCTGCCGACCAGCGGCAGTTCTATGTCTCACTGGTCCCGAATATCGGCAACCCTTCGTTCGACCACGAGTTGAGTTACACGAACCTCAAGCTGCCGGATGCGGGCTACCAGTTGCTGTCGCTGTATCGCCTCTGGAACATCGTCGAGTACTGGTTTCCCTACCGCGATCTGCTCGACCGGAGTTGGGACGAGGAGCTGACCACTTTCATCCCGCGGATCGCGCTGGCGAGCGATGCCGTTGCGTATAAGGAGGAATTGCTGGCCTTCATTGCCAGCATCCACGATACGCACGCGAACCTCTGGAGCTCGCTCGACGTGCGGCCGCCGGTCGGTGCGTGCGCGCTTCCGGTCACGCTGCGGTTCATCGAGAATCAGGCAGTCGTCACCGGTTACACGAATACCCAGTCCGGACCAGGCTCCGGACTGCAACGCGGCGACATCGTCACTGCCCTCGACGGCGTTCCGGTGACGCAGCTGGTCGAGCGATGGTCACCGTTCTACGCCGCATCGAATCAAATGCGGCGGCTGCATGACATCGCCGCGGCGATGACGCGGGGGTCGTGCGGCGCCGTGTCGGTCCGCGTGTCGCGCGAGACCGGCTCGATGGAGCTGAAAGCCGCGCGCATTTCGCAACCAGCGCCAGCCACGACTCGACCGGTCTGGCACGATCGTCCCGGCGAGACGTTTCAGAAGCTGTCCCCGGAGGTCGCGTATCTCAAACTGTCATCCGTCAAGGCGTCGGAGGCAGCTTCGTATATCGAGGCAGCCGCCGGTACCAAGGGAATGGTGATCGACATTCGGAACTACCCATCCGAGTTCATGGTGTTTGCGCTGGGATCGCATCTCGTCGATCGGGCAACCGAGTTCGCGCGCTTTACCGTCGGCGATCCGGCGAATCCAGGAGCGTTTCACTGGAGCGCCGGGCCGCTCTCGCTGACGCCGGCTGCGCCGCACTACGCCGGGAAGATTGCGATCCTCGTGGATGAGTCGTCGCTCAGCCAGGCTGAGTACACGACGATGGCGTTCCGGGCGGCGCCGAATGCGGTGGTCGTCGGCAGCACGACGGCGGGGGCTGATGGCAATGTCTCGCCGATCCCGCTCCCGGGAGGATTGCGATCGGCGATCAGCGGAATCGGCGTGTTCTATCCAGACAAGAAACCGACGCAACGTGTCGGCATCCTCGCCGACATCGAGGCACGACCCACGGTGCAAGGCATCCGCAACGGCCGCGACGAGGTGCTCGAAGCGGCGATTCGTCGCATCCTTGGGCCCGGCGCGTCCGCCGCAGAGATCGAGCGGTTGGCGAAACAATAAGTCAGTTCAGAAGTACGGTGCCCGCTGGTTGCGCTGTGGCACCGCATGACGCACGTGAACGAACAGCCGATTGCTGCCCGTTCACGTGCGGCGAACCCGGAACGGCATCAGGACGCCGACTGTTGACCGGCTGCGGCCGTTATCGCTTGGCGGCAACGACGGTCACCTGCTCCATTTGCGCCGATGCTCGGTCGCCACGTCCCTCGGCGGCCTTACGCTCCGCCTTGGTCTCGGGCAAATCAAGACGCGCCGTATCTTCCCAACGGATCTCCCGCAGGAAGTACTGATCGGCGTAGCGATGGAACACCAGCGACGGCTCTGCGTCGG
>JBKPNQ010000195.1:0-25839 GCA_046732715.1 Acidobacteriota bacterium
ACGAAGATCTCCCGTGCAGCCCTGAGAGCAAAGAGCGCGGCGTCACCAACGCTCGCGAGGAACGAGGTGACGGCCGTGCCGACGCGGCCTTCCATCAGGCTGAGCAGCTGCAAGGCCTGCGCCGTTCGGGCGACGTGATACCGCATAACGGCAAGCGCCTGGCTCAGCTAGAAAAGGTGAAAGGCCGGCGAACGAGCGCCGCGAGTGAGCCCACGCGAGCGGAGTGGGGCCTTAGGGGCCCCGCGAGCGAGCGTGTCGGGAGTCCGAGGGGCAAAGCCCCGCAGAGTAATAAGTGTCGGGGAGTCCGAGGGCAAAGCCCCGCAGAGTAACGCTGACAGGCCGGCGAACGAGCGCGCGAGTGAGCTCACGCGAGCGGAGTGGGGCCTTAGGGGCCCCGCGAGCGAGCGTGTCGGGGAGTCCGAGGGGCAAAGCCCCTCGGAGTAATAAATTGAGCTATTGCATCGGCGCTACGCGGCGGGCGGCGGCCTTGCTCCCATCCTGGATTTCGTGCTTCTTCATCTTGCTGTAAAGCGTCGGACGGTACAAGCCGAGGATCTGCGCGGCCTCTTGCTTGTTCCAGTTCGTTCGCTGCAGTGTCTGCAGGATCGCCATCCGCTCGATTTCGGCCAGCGTACGATGCGGAGGGATCACGAACTCCGTGGTGGTCGCGTTCTCGGTGCGCAGCGACTCCGGCAGATCGTTGACCGTAATCTCGCTCCCTTTTGCCACGAGCACGCCCCGCTCGATCACGTTCTCGAGCTCCCGGACGTTTCCCGGCCATCGGTGACGGATCAGGACGTGGTACGCGGCCGGCGCAATGGTCTTGACGCCGCGCTGATGTCGCTGTCGATATTTCTCCAGGAAGTGTTCGCACAGCAGCGGAATGTCTTCCGTCCGCTCGCGCAGCGGCGGCACCCGCAGCGTGATCGTGTTGATTCGGAAGTAGAGATCCTCCCGTAGCTTGCCGTCCCGGAGCGCCGCGTCGAGATCGATGTTCGTCGCACAGACCAGTCGGAAGTCTACACGCACGATCCGGTCGCTGCCGATAGGCCGATACTCGCGTTCCTGCAGGACTCGCAAGAGCTTCGTTTGCAGGTACGGGGGCATTTCCCCAATCTCGTCGAGGAGCAGCGAACCGCCCTCGGACATTTCAAAGAGGCCTTCCTTGTCGGTCGCGGCTCCTGTAAATGCCCCCTTCTTGTAGCCGAACAGCTCGGATTCAATCAGGTCCTTCGGAATCGCCGCGCAATTGATCTTGATGAACGGCCCCTTGGCCCGCTTGCTGTTGTAGTGGATGGCGTTCGCGATCAGTTCCTTGCCGGTACCGTTTTCACCCTGGATCAGAATGTTGGCGTCGCTCCCGGCGACACTCTCCACGAGCTCCAGCACCTCATGCATCTTCTTGCTCTTGCCGATGATGTTGCCGAAGCGGAACTGTCCCTCGAGCTTCTGCTTCAGCAACAGATTCTCCCCCACGAGATCACGGCGCTCGATCGCGCGCTCGAGCATCTGCAGCAACGTATCCGGCTCAATCGGCTTCTCGACGAAACTATGGGCTCCCGCCTTCATCGCCTCGACCGCCTTGACGACGCTGCCGTGGCCAGTGACGACGATGACCTCCGTATCGGCGTGGATTTGTTTGAACTTCCGCAGCAGTTCCAGCCCATCGGCGTCCGGCAACAACATGTCCGTGACGACAACGTCGGGCTTCCACGTTTTGAAAATCTCCTCCCCGCGTGTCCCGATCATCGCGGTTCGGACTTCGTATCCCTCATGCTCCAGCAGGATCTTCAGCCATTCGATCATCGAGGGCTCGTCATCGATCGCGAGCACCCGATTTCGTTTCTTGATGGTCATAGCTGCCCCACGTTTAAAGGTGCCGGCATCGTTGTCGCGCAATTGTTCCGCCACCTTTTCTCACGCGACCGCCGGGCTAGAAACTCGACGGTCGAAAGAGCCGTGCAGCAATACACGGCAGTATCATCGTCCAGCTAATAAGTATACACATCTGGGATGAGCCGTCCATGCACTGACAGGTGTCCGGAATAGATACACCCGAACTTACCTATTTTCTAGGCTTTCCAGCCGTGTCGGCCGATGAGAGGGACAAAAACGCAGGCGTCGCGTTCCTGTTGCGTGAACCCGATGCTGGTGCGGTCAACGACGGTAAGAAGCTGGTAGCCGGGCGGCCCGACGGGGACGACGAGCCTTCCACCGATGGCGAGTTGGTCCTTCAGAGCGTCGGGGACGGCCGGTGCACCAGCCGTCACAAGGATCCGGTCGAATGGCGCCGCCTCCGGAGTCCCCTCGGTCCCATCGCCGACTCGGATGTCGACGTTCCTGATCGCAAGCTCTACGAACAGGCGACGCGCCGAGTCAGCCAGCCCCGAATGGCGCTCGATGGAGATGACTTCCGAGGCCAGCCTGGAAAGAATCGCGGTCTGATACCCGGAGCCCGTCCCAATCTCGAGGACGCGATCGTCGGCTCGAGGTTTCAGCAATTCGGTCATGACCGCCACGATGTACGGCTGGGAGATCGTTTGCCCGTTCGCAATCGGGAGCGCGCGATCTTCGTAGGCATGGGCCCGCTGATCGTCGGGCACGAAAAGATGTCGCGGAACGTCTCGAAGCGCCTGCAGGACCCGCGGGTCACGCACGCCACGCTGAGCAATCTGGCGCTCGACCATCTGGACGCGCAGTTCGCGATCGTCCATAGGCGCATTGTAGTGCACGGGCGCGGACTATAATCCCTCGCATGCCAGACCCCACACGGACGCCTCAGCCTCCAACCCCTGCCGCGCCACCGTCGTCGTGTTCGACGCAGCGAAGCGCCTCGAACGATGCCGTGATCTGCGAACGATGCGGTGCCGAAATGTTCCGGATGCACGCCGTGTGGCGGTGCCCGACTTGCCGCTACAAGACCGACTGCTGCGGTTGGTGACATCGATCGGCATTCGACAATCAGCATTCAGCAATTCCTGTTGATGGACATTCTCGAAACGCGCATCGACCCGACGTCCCCCGTGTTCCGGGAGAACACGGATCGGATGACGAAGCTGGTGTCCGAGTGGCGCGAGCGGCTGGCCCTCGTCAAGCAGGGCGGCGGCGCAAAGTACGTGGAACGCCACCGCGCTCAGGGGAAGCTGCCGGTTCGCGAGCGAATCGACAGGCTGCTCGATGATGGCTCTTCTTTCCTGGAGCTGTCGCCGCTGGCGGCGTGGGAGGTTTACGACAACGAAGCGCCGGCGGCCGGGCTTGTCACCGGTATCGGCCGCGTGTCCGGACGCGAAGTGCTCATCGTAGCCAACGATGCGACGGTCAAGGGCGGCACCTACTACCCGCTTACCGTGAAGAAGCATGTGCGTGCGCAGGAAGTCGCGCTGCAGAACCGGCTGCCCTGCGTCTACCTCGTTGACTCGGGCGGCGCGTTTCTGCCGCTCCAGGCGGAGGTGTTTCCCGACCGCAACGACTTCGGTCGAATTTTCTTCAATCAGGCTCGGATGTCAGCGGAGCGGATTCCCCAGATTGCAGCGGTCATGGGCTCGTGCACGGCCGGCGGCGCCTACGTGCCAGCGATGTCGGACGAGACGGTCATCGTGAAGGGCACCGGGACAATCTTCCTGGGTGGACCGCCGCTGGTGAAGGCCGCGACCGGCGAGGAAGTCACGGCCGAAGAGCTTGGCGGAGCCGACGTTCACACGCGACTGTCCGGGGTTGCGGATTACTTCGCCGAAGATGACGAGCACGCGCTGCAGCTTGTGCGCACGATCGTGGGCACGCTCAACACGTCGAAGTCGTTACCGGCGGATGTGACGACGGCCGAGGACCCGATCTATCCCGCAGGCGAGATTTACGGCATCGTGAATACCGATACTCGCAAGCCCTATGAAGTGCGGGAAATCGTCGCCCGCCTGGTGGACGGGTCGCGCTTCGATGAGTTCAAGGAACGGTACGGCAGCACGCTCGTCACCGGCTTCGCTCGGCTGCAGGGCTTTCTCGTCGGCATCGTCGCCAACAACGGCGTACTCTTCTCGGAGTCCGCACTGAAGGCGACGCATTTCATCGAGCTCTGCAACCTGCGGCAGATTCCGTTGATCTTCCTGCAGAACATTACAGGCTTCATGGTCGGACGCGACTACGAGCGTGGCGGAATCGCCAAGGACGGCGCCAAAATGGTCCACGCCGTTGCCAACTCCGTCGTCCCGAAGTTTACCGTGATCATCGGCGGGTCGTTTGGCGCCGGCAATTACGGGATGTGTGGCCGCGCGTTCGAGCCGCGGCTGTTGTGGATGTGGCCGAACGCTCGCATCTCGGTGATGGGGGGCGAGCAGGCAGCCGGCGTCTTGACGACGGTCAAACGCGATCAACTCGCGCGGGAAGGCGGCACGCTGTCGTCGGCCGACGAAGACGCTATCCGCGCTCCTCTGCTTGAAAAATACGAACGCGAGGGATCGCCCTACTACTCTACCGCTCGTCTGTGGGACGATGGGATTGTCGATCCGGCGGAAACGCGGACGGCGCTCGCGCTCGGCCTGGCGGCCGCGTTCAACGCACCCATCCCGGAGGCAAAGTTCGGTATCTTCCGGATGTAGGCCTCGCCCATGCCCTCAGTCCTCATCGAGCACGATGGTCCCGTTCTGCGGCTGACGCTGAATCGGCCGGAGGTTCGTAACGCGTTCGACGAGGAGCTGATTCAGGCGTTGGGCGCAGCCGCGTTGCACGCCAGTGAGGATCGCAGCATCCGGGCGATCGTGCTGGCCGGTAATGGCAAGGCATTCTGCGCCGGTGCCGACATCGGGTGGATGGCCAAGGCGATTGCCTACAGCCGGCAAGAAAACCTCAGTGATGCCGAGGATCTCGCCCGCCTCCTCGAGCGGCTCGACACCTTACCGGTTCCTGTCATCGGCCGTATCCAGGGTTCAGCTCTGGGCGGGGGCGTCGGGCTCGCGGCGATCTGCGACATCGCGATCGCCGCCGACGATGCCGTGTTTGCGTTGAGTGAAGTGAAGCTCGGCATCCTGCCAGCCGTCGTCGCGCCGTACGTTCTCAGGAAAATTGGCATATCGGCGGCGCGGGAGCTCTTCCTGACCGGCGCGCGATTCGACGCCGCGCGCGCCAGGGAGATCGGTCTGGTCCATGAAGTCGTGCCGGCATCGGATCTCGATGTGGCAGTGAGCCGACGAGTTGACGAGGTGTTGACTGCCGCGCCTCAGGGCATCGCCGCAGCGAAGGCGTTGATCAGGGAGATCGCAGGCCTCCACCCTGAGGACGTCATCGGCATCACCACCAATGCGATCGCGTCGCAGCGCGTGTCCGCGGAAGGGCAGGAAGGGCTTCGCGCGTTTCTCGAGAAGCGCAAGCCGAGCTGGAAGGCATGACGTTCCGTCGCGTGCTGATCGCCAATCGCGGCGAGATTGCGGTCCGCATCGCGAGGGCGTGCCGCGAGGCCGGGATTGAGAGCGTGGCGATCTATTCCGACGCCGATCGAGACGCGCCACATGTCCACGCTGCCGACCGCGCGATCCGCATCGGCCCCGCTCCCTCATCACAGAGCTACTTGTCCGTGCCGGCAGTTATCGAGGCAGCCCGCGCCACGTCGTGCGAAGCCGTCCATCCCGGGTACGGGTTCCTGTCAGAAAACGCCGCATTCGCCAGCGCCTGCGACAAAGCCGGGCTCACGTTCGTTGGACCGCCGGCGGCGGTGATCAGCCGGATGGGCTCGAAGGTGGGCGCGCGACAGTTGATGGGCGATGCCGGTGTTCCCGTCGTTCCCGGCGACACGCCAAATGACCAATCCGATTCGGGCGTGCTTCAATCAGCGGAGCGAGTCGGCTTCCCTGTGCTCGTCAAGGCATCGGCGGGCGGCGGCGGCAAGGGGATGCGCGCCATCCGCGACCGCGGCACCGCCGTGGAAGCAATCGCCGCGGCCCGTCGCGAGGCGGTTTCCGCGTTCAACGACGGCACGCTCTACGTAGAACGCCTGATTGAACGGCCGCGCCACATCGAAGTGCAGATATTCGCCGACGCCAACGGCAATGTTGTCCATCTTTTCGAGCGCGAGTGCTCGATCCAGCGTCGCCATCAAAAGATCATCGAAGAGAGCCCATCGCCGGCGCTGACCGCCGACGTCCGCTCCGCGATGACCGAGGCGGCCGTGGCTGCCGCACGCGCCGCCGGTTACGTCAACGCCGGAACCATCGAGTTCCTGCTCGAAGGGAGCGGCGGGGACTCGCGCTTTTACTTCCTCGAGATGAACACGCGTCTCCAGGTCGAGCATCCAGTTACGGAGGCGGTCACCGGCGTCGATCTCGTCCAGGCGCAGTTTGTCGTTGCTGCGGGCGGACGATTGCCGTGGACACAGGCGTCATTGACGCAGCGAGGGCACGCGATCGAGTGCCGAGTCTACGCCGAAGACCCGGCCGCGGGATTCCTCCCGCAGGCGGGAACGCTGCTCATGTATCGCCAACCGGCCGGTCCAGGCATCCGCATCGACTCGGGTATTGTCGAGGGGGGAACCGTGCCGGTGCACTACGATCCGCTGCTGGCCAAGCTGACGGCGTCGGCTGAATCGCGGGCGGCGGCAATCGCACGCGCGCGTGCGGCACTCGAGATGTTTCCCATCCTCGGTATTCGCACGAACGTGCCGTTCTTGATCCGGGTGCTCGATGATTCCGATTTTCGTGCCGGGCGGCTGCACACCGGCTTCATCGACGAGCACGCGACCGATCCCTTGGCGAGCTCGCCTGCGCCGCTCGAAGCGCTTGCGGCGGCAGCTGTGGCGCCTGCCGACACTCCGCGGACGCGGGCGTTCGAGCGGTCGACCACCAGCGATCCGTGGGCGCGCATTCGCGGGTGGGGACGCTGAGGATGGAGCGCCGCATCGTCATCAACGACGGCGAGACGCAGCATCGCATCACCGTCGACGACAACGGCATCGTGATCGTCGACGGAACGTCAGTTCCCGTCATCGGTGGGCCTGATGGTGAAGTCAGGATCGGTGAGAATGGAACGGTGCGGGCGTGGGTGGCGGCGTCCGGCGACATCCGGTGGGTCTATCTGGGCGGACGCGTCTACGAGCTCGATGTCGAACGGGCTGGGCGCCGCCGCCGGAGCTCGAGCGGACACAGTTCGCTCTCCGCGCCGATGCCGGCCACGGTCATTCGAGTGGAAGTATCTCCGGGCGAGCAGGTGCACCGCGGTGATACGCTTGTCATTCTGGAAGCAATGAAGATGGAACTGCCGATTCGCGCGGCTTCCGACGGAACGGTTGCCTCGGTCAGCTGCAAGCCCGGCGATCTCGTTCAGCCAGGAATGCCGCTCATCGAGATCGAATAATGCGGTACCCGTCGAAAGTGACCATCGTCGAAGTCGGCCCGCGAGATGGGCTTCAGAACGAGTCCGCCACGATTGCCGCCGCCGACAAGGTCGGCTTTGTCGATCGACTGTCTGCAGCGGGATTGCCCGTCATCGAGGCTGGCGCCTTTGTCAGCCCGAGATGGGTTCCGCAAATGACAGATACCTCGGAGGTTTTTCGCAGTATCACGCGCCGGAATGGCACGCGGTACACGGCGATCGTGCCCAACCTCGAAGGTCTCGAGCGCGCGCACGCGTCAGGGGTCGAGGAGGTCGGCATCATCGCCGCGGCGTCGGACACGTTCAGCCTTCGCAACATCAATCAGGATGTGGATACGTCGCTCGACACGTACCGAGCCGTGTGCGCACGGGCGTCCGAGCTGCACATTCGGGTGCGCGGATACGTGTCGACCGCCTTCGGATGCCCGTTCGAGGGTGAAGTGCCTCCGGCCAGGGTCGCGTCCGTGGCCGAAGCGCTCATGAACATGGGCGCCTTCGAGGTGGCAATCAGCGACACGATCGGCGTTGCTCATCCGGGCCGGGTCCGCGGTGTGGTTGCGGTCGTCGCTGACACGGTTCCCCTTCATGCCGTCGCCCTGCATTTTCACGACACCCGCGGCACGGCGCTGGCCAACGTCCTGACCGCGCTCGAACTCGGAATCTCGACCTTCGATGCATCTGCCGGCGGCCTGGGTGGATGTCCATACGCGCCAGGCGCCACCGGGAACCTGGCAACCGAAGACCTGATCTACGTCCTGAATGGACTCGGCATCGAAACCGGCGTCGACCTCAACGCGCTCGTGCAGGCGTCAGCCTTCATCGAAACGCGAGTGGGGCATCCACTTCCGTCGCGCTATTACCGCGCAGCGGTGGCGACTGCGACACAGACACAATAGCTTCCCGCTTCCAGCTTCCCCTTTCACTGCCAGAAGCCAACCGCCAGAAGCCAACAGCCTAGAGGGTCAGGACCGGGGAATAATCAGCCGGCCTCTTTGCGTTCTGTCATCCACTCGGTGAGTTGCTCGTTGCTCCAACAATTGATGACACGCGCTGCTGGAATTCCGGCGAGGCGCGCGTGCGCGAGCGCGTACTCGCTGAACCGCAGTTCGCCGATCGAGTGAGCGTCGCTATCCAGCGCAAACAGGCAACCGGCGTCGAGCGCAACCCGGGCCAGTTCGAAGTCGATGTCCTGCCGATGCCAGCTGCCGTCGAGTTCAATCGCCACACGTCGTTCTGCCGCGGCCTCGAACACACGCGCCCAATCCGCCGTCACACCGGGACGCGTATTGTAGACGCGTCCTCGGGGGTGACCCAGGATAGCCACACCCGCGCCCTTGACTGCTCCCAGCATCCGTGACGTTTGATCGTCGGTGAGGCGCAGCTGCGAGTGCGGCGCCGCGACAACGAACTCAAACGACGACCGCTCGGCGGGTTTCAGATCGAGGCTGCCATCAGCGAGGATGTTCGCCTCGATTCCCTTGAAGACGCGAAAGCGTCCCGCAAGCTTGCCGTTGAGGGTGTCGATCTCGCGATGCTGCGCGATCGCGTCCGTCATGCTGATGCCGCGCGCGATCGGCAACCCGTAGGAGTGGTCAGTGATGCCGAGGCAGGTGTGACCGAGTTCCATACAGGCTTGGGCCATGCCGGCGATCGCTTCTCCGCCATCGCTCCATGTGGAATGGGTCTGAAAATCGCCACGATAGTGCGCGCGGGCGACCACGTCGCTCGGAAGCGGCGCGCTCAGCGCCTGTTGCAGACCGAACTGACTCAGGTAGGCGCGGCGATACGCGCGACGCGACGTCACCTGCGACGGCTTGGCGGATTTGGCGAGTGCCGCTTCGACGGTCGGCGACCCTCCCTGTTTCACCAGTTCGGTCACAATGCGCGTGCTCGCTGGACCGACGAACTCGATGTCTTCGAGTGTGCCGACGGCCACGAGATCCGCAACCGACACCGGGAGTCCGATGATCGCCTTCGCCGCGCGCTTGTACCCGAAGCTGCTTCGTTCTGTCGGCTGCAACGCCGCCATGTCGTAGAGGAGCGCTGCGGCCGCCATGTTGAGGTCACGCTGGACGATGGCTTCGGCCCACTCATGACGCGACGCACTGCGCGCCGGTTTTGTTGACGTGCGGCGCGGCCGCTGATGGGTAGCCAACGTCACACTCCCTGCCGGAGTGCCGGCCTCAGCCGGCCAATCCCCCGAATCACGGTGTTCTTACCCATGGAACTGACGGCACCCTGCTTGCTACGAAGGCTCATGGGTGGCGATGATGCAGCATTTCTGCCGGCGGCTGAAGTTCATCGCGATCGCGATCGCGCCGATGGCGTTGGCGGCCTGCACGCAACTGCATGTCGGCCGCGGCTCGCACAACTCCGCTGACGACCGTCGATCGGCAGTCCAGTCGAGAATTCGCCAAATCGTGCACGACACGGCCCGACCCGCATATGTGACCCGCGATCCAGACGGCACTCGTCTCTGGAAGCTTACCCGCACTTTCTACGAGCGGCGCGAGTTTGTCCCCGCGTGGATCGAGGATGGCGTGCCAACGTCGCGCATCGACGCCCTGCTTCGCGCCATTCAATCCGCCGATAGCGACGGGCTCGATCCCGAGCTGTACGGCGCCGGCATGCTTCACCAACGCAAGACCGAGGCTGCGAGCGGATTTCTCACGCACAAGGGATTCGATCTCGAAGACGCTGCGGCCATGGATGTCTGGCTGACGCGCCTCTATATGTCGTTCGGATCCGATCTGGCTGACGGCATCGTCGATTTGGCGCGTGCTGATCCAGCCTGGAAGATCGAACGCACGCGATTCGATCCGCTGTCGGAACTTCAGCGGGCGCTCGCGGACAACCGCATCGCTGAATCGCTGCTCCAGTTGACGCCGGCCACGCCGGACTATCTTGCGCTGCGAGCCGTCCTCAAAGAGTATCGTGAGCAGGCGGCCCGCGGCGGCTGGCCCCGCGTGCCGGCGAAAGCGAGGCTCAAGCCGGACGAGTCCAGTCCCGTCGTGCCGGCGCTTGCGGCACGCCTCGCTGCGTCTGGCGACCTTCCCAGGACGGAGCCTTCTTCAGGCGAACCATCTCGATACGGATCCGAACTGCAGGAGGCGGTCAAGCGCTTCCAGCGTCGGCACGGCCTGACCGACGATGGCGTTGTCGGGCCAGCGGTGGTGGCCGAGTTGAACGTGCCGATCGAGACGCGAATCCGCCAGATCGAACTCAACATGGAGCGCTGGCGTTGGCTGCCGCGCGACCTCGGCGATCCCCACATCCTCGTCAACATCCCTGAAATGCGGCTGGACGTGTGGGACCACGGCTCCACTCCAGTCTCCATGCGCGTGGTCGTGGGAAAAACAGACACACCCACACCGATCTTCAACGGCCGGATGACCTACATCGTGCTGGCGCCGTTCTGGAACGTCCCCGCCGATATCGCGCAGAAAGAAACGCTGCCGGCGATTCTGAACGATCCGGGTTTTCTCGCACGCACGAACATGGAAGTCGTCGACAATTCAGGCCGGGCGGTCAGCGCCGGCGACATCGATCTGTCGGCCCCCGACCGGTATCGTTTCCGTCAGCGGCCCGGCACCTCGAACGCGCTCGGGTTGGTGAAGTTCATGTTTCCGAATCAGTTCAACGTCTACCTGCACGACACGCCGGCTGATTCGCTGTTCGCCCGCGCGAGCCGATCGTTCAGTCACGGCTGCGTACGTGTGGAAGAGCCCGACAAGCTTGTGCAGTACGTGCTGCGGGATCAACCAGAGTGGACGCCGGATCGAATCACCGAGGCGATGCACGCGGAGGAAGAACGTGTCGTGAAGCTGAAGACCGCCATCCCGATTTATCTGGGGTATTGGACGGCGCGGGTGACGCCGGATCATGTCGTGCAATTCCGGAAGGACGTCTACGGAATCGACGGCCGTCAAGCGGCCACACTAGCGGCCCGACTAGAGGCGATGAAGGCCAGCGCAGCGGCTGCGCGCGCATCGCTGGCGCCGTCGTCGGCCGGCGCAGACGCGGCCACGAGCGCCGAGCGCTAAATCACTCCGACGGGCTTCGCCCCTAGGACTCTCCGGCACGCTCGGTTGCCGGGACCCCGCGATCCCCGAGCCCCGTGGCTCACTCGCGTTGCTCGTCCCCCGCTGTCGTCATCGTTCGGAACTACTGCTCGCATCAGCCCTCAATCCGGCTCGGACTGATCCTGATGCGGAGTCGGAGGGTCGAAAATCCTAGGGCCGGCAGAACTGCGTCACGCAACCGAGAAGTTCATCGAGATCGACGGGCTTCGACAGGTAGGCATTCGCCTGGATCTTTTCGAGCCGCTCGCGACCGGCGGCGGAGACAACGATCACGGGAATGTCCGCGAGCGACGCATCGCGGATTTGTTCCTGGCGGAACTGCCACCCGTCCATGACCGGCATCATCAGATCGAGAAGAATGACGCACGCCCCCATGCCCGAGCCCAGCCGCTCGAGCGCCCGCTTGCCGTTCTCGGCGGTCTCGACCCTGTAGCCCTCGAGTTCCAGAAATCGCCCGAGCATTTCCCTGGTGTCCAGATCGTCTTCGACAATCAGCACTGTGCCGCTCACGCGTTGCTCCTCCGGTTTGCAGCGTTTTGGATCGTTTCTGCCACGACCTCCGCCAGAGTATCGGGCATACACGGCTTCTGCAGTATCCGGTCGCAGCCGGCCGCCAGCGCACGCTCTTCGTACTCGTGTCCTCCGTATCCACTCAGACAAATGACCGGGATCGCGCGAAGGGTGCTGTCGGACCGCACACGGGCGATCAATTCGAAGCCGTCGATACCGGGCAGCGACAGGTCGGTGACGATCACGTCAGGCGGCGTCAGCCGCATCAGCGTCAGTGCGTCTTCGCCGTCGGCGGCAGTCACGACGTCGTAGTCGATGCCAAGAAACTCGGCGTACATCTGCCGGGTATCCAGGTGATCTTCGACCAGAAGCACGCGAGCCGTGCCGCGACCGCCAGCGCTCACCATCAGCGGCGTCTGGCGCGGGGGCGCCGCTCGCGGGCCGTTGGTTGACTCTTCAGGTAGTTCCCGATCTCCTCCACGAGATCGGAGGGCAGGCATGGTTTCGCGATGAAACCGTCGCAGCCGGCGGCACGCGCGCGCTCCCCCTCGGTGGCGAGCGCGTGCGCGCTGAGGGCCACGATGAGAAGATGCCTGGTCTCGGGCGATGCCTTGAGCAGCCGCGTGGCTTCCCAACCGTCGATGCCGGGTAGAGACAGGTCCATCAGAATGAGATCGGGCTGAAGCGCGCGAGCCTTGTCGATCGCCTCGCGCCCGTCACGCGCCGTTTCGGCACGAAAGCCGCTGAACTCCAGATAGTCCCGGTACATCTCGCGCGCGTCGTCGAAATCCTCCACCACGAGAATCAGGGGCTTGTGTGTCGGATCGGTCATGCTCGGAGGATCACCGGTGGCTGGAGCGCTCGCGGATGAGCTCTCGGATTGCAGTCTCGAGATCCTCGGGCGAGCAGGGCTTTGGCAGGACCGCGTCGCATCCGGCCCGCCGTGCGCGTCCCGGATCGGACGCGAACGCAGCGTAGCCGGTGACGGCGATGACCGGCACATCCCGAGTACGGGAATCCTGCCGCAGCCGACGCGTCAATTCGAACCCATCGATGCCCGGAATGTTAAGGTCGGTCACGACCACGTGCGGGCGGGCGTCGAGTGCCCGCTCGAGCGCCTGCAGGCCGTTGTGCGCCTGTTCGACACGGAAACCTGCGTGTGTCAGCCACTCTGCATACATGCGACGACCGTCGCGGTCATCTTCAACAAGGAGCACGATTGGAGTCGATTCCCCTGCTTGCACCTGAGTCTCCGGGGACCAAGTATATGGCGGCCGGGTCGGTGAAGGCCAGGTTCGCAAACCAATCGACCCGCTCAAGGGAGACACTAACTGCTGAGCTGGTTTGAGAATGCTCTGAAGGATCATGCCCGCGTTATTTCGCGATTCTGTTGAGCGTATCGCAGGACGTCACCGTGTAAGTTCTGCGCCTGCTCGATGAACGCAGTTCTCCACGGTCCCGGATCTTTCGTGGATTCTGGATTGTCCTCGGCGATTGACGAATGTTGTGCAAGCGACATTCCGCTTGCGCTCACTTCGGCGACGCCACGAGCGCGATGCGATCTCCGTTCGGCGACACCGCCAGACGCGTGACGTTGGAGTCCGAACGCACCAACGTTCGCGACAGCAGTCCAGGTCGGAGCACCGTCGTGCCACTGAAAAAGCGTGCAGCCCGCGGCAACCATGCCGATCCGTCCCGGCCCGTCTCCGCTCGATATGCGGATCTCATTCGGTTGTCTGTTACCCGCCGCGATCATTCGTGACAGTACGCCCAGCGCCTCCGAACAAGCGGGAGTGTCAACCATCGCTGTCACCGTGAGCTCTGCGACGACCGAAGCGCCGTTAATCGGAGCGTGGATAACCGAACTCAAAGCGGGGCCGGCCGGTTTATAACACGACCGCACCGGTGCGACTTCGCAATTGTCGTGCTAGGCTCAAATCTCCCTCGTTGGAGGCTTTGTCGACGTGAAACTGATTGGGGATCCGCGACACGATCGGGAATGGATGGCGCACATTGAGGGCGTTTTCTCGAGTGAGGTTGCACGAGATCGCTACATTGGCGACGCATTGGAGCGGATTCAGATCGTTCTACGCTTGATGCGACAGATAGGTATTGGGCGCGACTCTCACGTCCTGGAACTTGGAGCCAATCCGTACTTGATGACTTTGATGATTCGCCGGTATTTGGACCCGCAGCTGTCACTCGCGAACTATTTCGGAACCGACCGGGCTGAAATCACTGCTGTTGACTCTGTGATGCTCGATGGCGCGCGCATGGAGATGCCTTATTGGCATTTCAATATCGAGCGTGACGACTTCCCGTTTCAAGACAACTGCTTCGACGCCGTCCTATTTTGCGAGATTCTGGAGCATCTGCTCTTGGATCCTGACCGCGTAGTTGCTCAGATAGCTCGGGTTACGAAGGCCGGCGGCCACGTTATTGTGAGCACGCCGAATGCGACGCGATTGCCCAACTTGTTCTTTCTTGCGGCTGGCACAAGTATCTGGGAATGGTACTCACCCAATGGTCCATATGGAAGACACAACCGAGAGTTCACGGCCGTTGAGATCCAGGATCTGCTTCGCCGACACGGCTTCGAAATCGTGGCTGTGGAGGTGAGAAATCTACAGGCGCTCGCTCGCCGATACACGTGGCTCCAGTGGATGCGCCCGACGATTTGGTATGAGCACAACTTCGTGGTCGGTAGGAAGAGCTAGCAGTCGATCAACAAATCATTTTCCGCGACTTCCTGCCAACCAAGCGTTCCGGAACCGTCTGGCCGGATTGACGAGCCCAGTGTGGCAACACAGCCGGGCACTCCAGCCGCGCAGAGGACGATGACAATTGCTTTCTTCATGGTCGCCGGTTTCGATCCGCGACGCTCGGTGCTTGCCTTCGCTACTCGCCGACGATTCGCATTTCCACGACTGACCAGTAATAGGTTTCTTCAGTGCCGAGCTGCGTGAAGCGCAAGTACCGCGCGGGCCTCCGCTCGAACTGGAAAGGCATGGCAATGTTGAGGGGATCCTCCAGCGCTGCCGAGAGCGCGACGGCCGGAGCATTGCCATCCCAGGCCGTCGCCCAGGTCGCCCCGTCAGTGGACGTTTCAATGCGCAGCTGACGCGGAAAATCAGCGACGAATCCGGCTATCATCAGTTCGGCACCGCCGACCTTCCGTACTGCCCCGAAGTCCACCGTGAAGCTGTCGCCGGGCCGTTGCTCGCGTCCGCAATGCCACCGCGTCATGATGTCGTGATCGATCATCGCTCCCACGATCGTGGGATTGCATTGTGCGGAGATCGACGCTATCGGCAGCGACTGTCCCTCCAGTTTCGGTAACGCCCCCGTATAGGGGCCGCGTTCCACTCGAAAGGCCGTGTACCGATCGTCCCGGTACACGAGCGTGGTCTGTGGCGCGCTCACGAGGAAGTTCCGGAGAGCATCGCCAGGATCCCAGTCGCGATCGATGACGACCTCGATCGGTCCAAATGACGAAAAGCGGGTCAGCACCGCGGGATCGTGATGGTTGATCATGTATTGCATCGCCGAGTATTGCGGCGCGAAATACCCGCTGTACCCATTGATCAGCGGGCGCAAATGCGCGGTCGCGCGATACAGCGAGATGCTGTCGTGCGACGGCACTGGCGGCAGGTCGAGCCGGGCGACGGCGCGAGTGTGGCTTGGCCGATCGGCCGGGCGCATCTCCATGACGATCGGAACCGGCCATGCGTCGATCAGCATTCCGAGGCACGCCACGACGGGAATCGCGCGCGCGTATCTCGGCCAGCGCGCCGCGACCTGGCGGATGGCAAGCGCGGCCGCGATCGCCAGGCACATCGCAGCCAGCATCCAGAAACGTGCGGGGACCCGAATACCTTCGACCCCGGGGAGCAGCATCAGCCAGGCGTACGGCGCTTTATAGATGATCGGCCTGTCGAAAAACGTCGGCGCGGGTCCGAGACTCAGCAACCACATCACTGCCGCGGCTAGCGCGTAAAACGTCATCGCCGATCGGCGCCGCCACGCGGTTCTGACTGACGGGTGCATCGCTCCCGCGATCACGAGCCCGAGCAGCCCGACCGAGAGTGGCTTGTGCGGCGCACCGACTGAAAGAAGACGCAGTCCAAGGATGTCTACCTTCCAGGGGCCAAAGAAGACAGGAGACGCGGCTATCGCAAGGAATGTGACGGCCAACAGGACGACCACGCGGGCAAGCTTCAGACGTCCGACCTTCTCCTTCGCCGCAGTGCGCCAACCGATCGCCAACCCTGTGATGACGAGAACCGTGATCGTCAGGCCGGGAAAAATACTCGCTTCCGGATGGTCAACGGCATGCAGCCATCCCCACACAAGAAGATTGCCTGGCGCCGCGAGCAGGCTGCCGACGTCGGCGCTGAACGAGACGATTTCGTCGATACCGCGCCGCAAGCCATACGCGTGCTGAAAATGCCAATAGCCAGAGAGGATGGGAATCAACGGAATCGCCGCGAGGCCCCACACGATGGCGAGTGTGCCGAGGGCGCGCCACTGCCTCGGTCCTTTCAGGAACCATGGCAGCCACAATCCGACGAGCACGGACAGATAAAAAAGGTAATAGCCGCAGGCCAGCGCCTGCATCAGCCACGCGACGGCAAAGAGTGCAGCCCACCGGAGGCGTCGGTCTTCGACGTACTTGTGCAGCGCTGCCAGCGCAACCGGCATCCAGTAGGCCGACAGCACCTGGACGTGAGCGAACTGCGCCATTCGGTACGGCGCAAAGCCGAAGGCCAGCCCGGCACAAAATGCAAGGTCATGCCGCCGCGAGATTGTGAATGCGAGCAGATACGCCGCAAGCGCGGACAGCACGAATGACAGAAAAAAGACGACGTTGTAGGCAACCAGCGGATCGCCCGTCAGGAAAATGACGGGCGTGGCAAAAATCGACAGACCGAGCAGATGCTCCGAGAACGCCATCGTTCCTGCGATCGGATAGAACTGCGGTCCGTTCCACCAGGCCGCCGTCAACGGCGCAACCCGCGCATTCCATGCGAGGATCCACGTGTTCAGCAGCGGATCGCCGAGATCGTTCGGCACGAGACTGCCGGGGTGAATCAGAAGCGGCCAGGTCAGCGCGACGGTGAGCAGGAAGTAGACAACGGCGGCGAGAACGACCGGACGAAAAAACCGACGCATCAGGATTCACGAAGTATACGGCACCGACGGAGCGTTGCGGATGCCGCTGGAGGAGTCCGAGAGTGAAACCCCTCGGCTAAGCATGGATATAATCCGCCGTATGAAAGGGAGCCTGTCGGCCTGTTCGGCCGCCTTGATTGCACTCGGAACCGTCCTCACGGCGCAGGATCGGGCGTCTGAACTGGCGCATACCCTTGGCGACATTCGCCGCGAAGGGCTCGAACGATCGCAGGTGATGACGGCGTTCGATCAGTTCGTCACCGTGATTGGGCCGCGACTCACCGGATCGCCAGCGCACAAGGCCGCCGCGGACTGGGCCAAGACCACGCTGACCGCGTGGGGGCTCAGCGACGCCCACCTGGAGTCGTGGGAATTCGGGAGAGGATGGGTACTCGATCGGCAAGTCATTGAAATGATCGAGCCTCGATACATGCCCCTCATCGGATACGCCGAGGCGTGGTCATCACCAACGAAGGGCGATTTGGTCGGCTCTCCGATATCGGTGGCAGGCAAGACAGCGGCGGATATTCCGACGATGGCGACGACGCTTGCGGGCGCAATCGTCCTGACCCAACCGGCTCAGACCGCGTTCGTCCGCGCGGATCGTCCGCAGCCGTCTGCGAGCGAGTCGCCGGTTCGTATCGGCGCTCCGCCGATGCCGCGCACCGGAGCCGCAGCGCTGTTGCCGGCGCTGAAGGACGCGGGCGCGGGTGTCCTGCTGCGACCGAGCGCCGGAGAACATGGCACCGTATTCGTGCTCGGCACGGATCGCGGCGCCAACGCACAACCGAGCCTGGTGCTCGCCGCCGAGCACTACAACATGATCGCGCGCATGGTCGAGAAGGGTGTGCCGGTCAAGCTGCGCGTCGGCATCCAGTCGCACTACCTGACCGACGACACACAAAGCTACAACGTCGTCGCCGACCTGCCTGGAACCGATCCCGCGCTGAAGAACGAGGTCGTCCTTCTCGGCGGTCATCTCGACTCCTGGCATGCAGGAACCGGGGCGAGCGACAACGCGGACGGAGCCGCGGCCGTGATGGAAGCGCTTCGGATTCTGAAAGCGGTCGGTGCCCGACCGCGCCGCACGATTCGGGGTGCGCTCTGGTCCGGCGAGGAGGAAAACCTCCTCGGCTCGAAGGCCTATGTCGCGCAGCATCTCGCAGGCGACGGCAACGCCGAAGCCCGCGAACGTCTGTCGCTGTATCTCAACATCGATCCGGGGATGGGGCCGATTTTCGGCTGGTACTCGGAGCAGAGCCCCGCGGCAAAGGCTCTGTTCGATGCCTGGCTCGAGCCATTGAAGGATCTCGACGGCAGGAAGAATGTCATCGCCGGCATCACGAACACCGATCATCTCAGCTTCAAGGCGGTCGGCATTCCCGGCTTTACGCCGATCCAGGACTACGTGACCTACGACGTGCGCACACACCACACGAACGTTGACACCTACGAACGCGTGCGCGAGCAAGATCTGAGACAGAATGCGGTAGTGTTGGCCTGGTTCGCCTACAACGCCGCCATGATGGATGGACGGTTTCCGCGGGACGTGAAGTAGTTCCCGTTTCCCTTGTTGGTTTTAGACATAAAAAGGTTGACGCCCATGAGTGACGCCCCCAAGAGCTCGTTCGACCTCGTCATGGAGCGGCTGCGGAAGAAAGATGCCGAGGCGGGCACCGAGCCGAAGACGCTCACTGACGCGCAGCGTACGGCGATCGCGGAAGCCAGAAAGGTCTACGAAGCGCAGGTCGCGGAGCGAAAAATCATGCATCGGTCCACCGTGGCCAGCGTCTTCGATCCGGCCGAACTCGCGGAACGCGACAGTGAACTTCGCCGCGATCTCGATCGCTTCGAGCGCGAACGAGACGAAAAAATCAAACGGATTCGGGAGCCCTAGGCGGTGACGTCGGTCCGGGAACCCAGGGTCATCCCCGCTCGTGCGGTCGTGAGTTGGGTGCTGTACGACCTCGCCAACACAATTTTTTCGATGGGCGTGGTGTCCGTCTACTTCTCCACCTGGGTTCGAGACCAGGTCGGGAAGAACCGCGCCGACTACGTTTACGGCGTCATCACGGCGATCTCGATGGGCCTCATCTTCGTGGCGTCGCCGATTCTCGGAGCGATGACCGACCGGGCGCGGCGCCGGATGCCATTTCTGGTCGTCAGCACGCTCATCTGCGTTGCCTTCACAGCACTCCTGGCACGTGGCGGCTTCTACTTCACAGCCGCGTGTTTCGTCATCGCCAACGTCGCGTATCAGGCGGGGCTTCAGTTCTACGACGCGATGCTGCCCGAGGTCAGCCACGAAGGCAATCGCGGCAAGATCAGCGGCATTGGCGTGGGCGTGGGCTATCTCGGTTCCTACATCGCCGTCGGCCTCGGCATGGACGCCGTGTTCGGCTCTCAGGACAAGCCATTTCTGTTCACGATGATCGCGCTGTTCTTCCTGATCTTTGCGTTGCCGTGTTTTCTTTTCGTCAAGGAGCGCGGCAATCCGAATCCGCGGGAAGTCTTCAGCCTCGCCATGCTGCGGGAATCGACAGGCGAGACCCTTCGGACGATCCGATCCGGGAAGGAGTATCCCGGTCTGGTGCGATTTCTCGTCGGACGGGTCTTCTACACGGATCCCATCAACACCGTCATTTCCATCATGATGCTTTACACGATCAACGTGGCCGAGCACACCGGATTGACGGAGGAGCAGGGAGAGAGCACCGGCAAAGTGGTGATGCTGACCGCGATCAGCTTCGCGGTGGTCGGCGGATTCGTCTGGGGCTGGGTGGTGGACAAGATCGGTCCCAAGCGGACGCTGAACTACGTGCTCTACCTGTGGGTCGGTGTCTTCACGCTGGCGGCGGCGATCGGCATCTTCGGCCTGCCGCTTGCCACGCTCTACGTCGTCGCCTGCTCAGCCGGCGTCGCCCTCGGCGGCGTCTGGGCCGCCGATCGCCCGTACATGCTGCGACTGACGCCACCGTGGCGAATCGGAGAGTTCTACGGGTTGTACGGCATGGTGGGACGATTCTCGGCGATCACCGGTCCGTTGATTTGGGCGATTGTGACGCGGCTGACGATCCGCTGGCTTGGCCTCGAAGCGAATGTCGGACAGGGTATCGGTGTGCTCGTGCTGCTGGTGCTGATCGTCGTGAGCTATGTCATTCTGCAGCCGGTGACGGACACACCGCGCAACTGGCCGACTCCGGTAGAGCCCGGCCGAACCTTCTAGAACGAACCCGGCAGAACCCTGTAGAACCCGGCAGAACCTTGAAGAACCTATTCCTGGCGGTACGTAATCCCACCTTTCATCACGTAGCGGACCTTGCGGAGCGACGAGATGTCCTTCGTCGGGTCGCCCTCAACGGCGATGAGATCAGCGAGGAATCCTTCCTTCACCTGTCCGATGCGCGTCTCCATGTGCAGCACGCGAGCGGCGATGGAGGTGGCGCTCTTCAGCGCCGCCTCCGCGGGCATCCCGTAGCCGACCATCAGCTCGATCTCGCGTGCGTTGTCGCCGTGCGCAAAGACGCCGACATCGCTGCCGCTTAGAATCGTGACCCCGCCGTCGAGCGCCGCCTTGAAGCTGGCTCGCTTTCGCGTGATGCCTGCCGGCTCCGGGCCGGCGCTCTTTTTCCATCCGGCATATTGCGCCGTCGCGTCGCCGGCCGCGAGCGTCGGACAGAGCGCGACGTTCTTTTCCTTCATCAACCTGAAGACTTCGGCTGTGCCGCTGTCGCCGTGCTCGATGGTTTCGACGCCAGCCACCACGGCGCGGCGCATGCCTTCCGCGGTGGACGCGTGCGCGACGACCGGGCGGCCGCTGCTTCGCGCCGTCTCCACGATTGAGGTCAACTCCTGGACCGAGAACGTCGGGGCGGCTTCTCCGCGCGCGCCCCATCGATAGTCCGCATACACCTTGATCCAGTCCGCACCATGTCCGATCTGGTCTCGAACGACGCGAACCAACCTGGTGTCGTCGGCTTCTTCTGCACCCTGCGGCACGCGCCACTCGAGGGAGAATCCCTTCGGGCCATAACTCCCGGTCGCCACAATTGCGCGCGTGCTGACGAGCATCCGCGGGCCAGGAATGATCCCTTCTTCGACCGCCTGCTTCAGCTCGGCGTCGGCATAACCGGCGCCTTCCGTGCCGAGATCCCGGATCGTCGTGAAACCCGCCAGCAGAGTCGCTCGGAGATGGTTCACCGCGCGCGCGGTGCGGACGCCAAGCGACTCGTGAAGCACTTGATCGTCCCACTTCGTCTCGTTGTACGGATGAAGCAGGATGTGTGAATGTCCTTCGACGAGCCCGGGCAGCACTGTGGTCCCGGGCAGATCGACAACGGTCGCTCCTGCTGCGGACACGCTCGCCGCCGGTCCGGCGGCGCGGATGCGATCCCCTTCGACGCGCACCGCCCAGCCCTCATGGACGGCCTCGCCATCGAAGACACGTGCGGGCTTCAGTATCGTCGCCGCCTGGTCGCGGGGAGATTGGCTCTGCCTGGCCGCGGCCAGCGGCAGTAGCAGCGCGATCGCGATCGCATAGCGTTGCATGGAGGAGCAGCCTACTTACCGGCGGAAGGCATCGGAACCTCCTTGTAGTCGGCAGGGATCTCGAACGCATGTTCGGGAGCGGCCTCTTCGGCGATCTGCGTAACGGTCGTCCGCATCTCGAAGCCAACCATCGACATCGTCTGCCGCAGCACGATGCCACCCTCGGCGATCTTGTCAAACCCCATCGCCGCCATCATCGTGTTCGCACCCTTGTTGATGACGTCCGCATAGTGCTTATACGCGTCGGTCGTCACACAGCTGTCCCCCGTCATCGCGATGGTTGAGGGGAAATCAGGCGGCAGCGACGCCTTCGCCCCTTCAGGGATCGGAAGCGCCATCTTCCAGTCGAACGTCAGAACCTCACACTTTGCGCCAGCCACAGCGTCGAACTGACCGGTGCGCTTGACCGCGATGTCGGGCGCAGGAATCCCCGCGGCCTTCATTTTTTCCAGCGTCTCCGCGGTCGTCGTTTTCCAGTAGGTTTTTTCTTTGGGATTCAGAATAGTGATCGTGCCGTCGAGCGTGATCAGGTTGATCGTGCCGGCGGGCAGTCCCATGGCGGCTTGGAGATACTCGACGCGGGCGCCCTTATCACCGACGAAGTAGACGAGGTCGGCCGACCCGTCGGGGACCATCTGCTTCATCACCGCGTCGCCCATGATCGCGATCATGGGGTTCATCGGCTGCGCCGGCGCCGCCGTCTTCTTGACTTCCATGTGCGTCGTGTATTTGAGCTCTGCACGAAGCGGCGCCGAGATGATGGCTACGATAACGAGCGCCGCGGACAGGTTCTTCACGAGACTCCTCCGGTTGAACAGCGAACTACGAAGCGCGAAGCGCGAAAAGGCGACCCCGAATTGCGAATTGCGAATTGCGAACCGCGACACCCATTATGAACCTAACGCGGATTCGTCCCCGCGATTCGGTCCAGCTGGGCGCGCAGGTCGTCCAGTTCCTTCCGCAGAACCGCGTAGCGCTCGAGCGCATCACGACCGATTTTCTGATCCGCACCGGCCGTCATTCCCGCCAGGTAGCCGATCTGGGCCTGCAGGCCTGGCTTTCCGTACCGCACGGGTTCAGTAAAGAGCCGGCCAGCGATCGCGTCAACCGCCTCGTCCTGGTTTCCTTTTTCGGCAGCGCCTGCACCGTCACGCAGCTTCCTCTGCAGATCCCGAACGCGTGTCGCCAACTGCGTAGCGTCCGCGACCAGCTGCCGCACGCGCAGGTTGTGCTCGAATTGTTCCTTCAAGTCCGCGACCGTCACACCATCAGCGGCAACATTTGGATCGATCAGCACCGTAAGCGGCTGGCTCTGCACCGCTGCGCCCGTCTTCAACCGGACTTGATAAGAGCCGGGAGGCGCAGAGAGTCCAGATTGATGCCGGACGTCCCATACGAAGCGATTCATGCCTTCCGCTTTCATCACGCGCGGTGCCGGACCGCCTCGCCCGCGGCCGAACGCGGGAGCCGCGTCGGGATCGTCTGATTCGACGGCTGCTGCACCGGCGCCGCGGCCTCGCCCACCGCGTCCGCCTCCGGCAGGGGCATCGCTGCTATACGAGTTCACGATGGCTCCCGATGAATCGAGGATGTCGATCGTCACCGGCCCGGCCGGGACGGACGGCAAGTAGTAGTCAACATTCGGCCCGAGCACCGTTGGCGCGGTGCGAGTCCGATAGCCATCGCGCGGTTTGAAGAGGTGCACGGCTATTGATTTTGTTTGTACGGCGAGCTGATGTAGAGCGCTGACGTTGTCGAGAATCCAGAACGCCCGACCCTGCGTCGATACGACCAGATCCTTGCGATGCACCTTGATGTCCGTGATCGGCACGTTGGGCAGGTTGAGCTGAAACGATTGCCAGTGTGCACCATTGTCGAATGAGATGTACATGCCGAACTCAGTCCCGGCATACAGCAACCCTTCGCGATCCGGATCCTCGCGGACGACGCGCGTCGGTGTATCCGCGGGAATACCGTTGGAGCCGTCGGTCAGGCGTTTCCAGCTCTTTCCGTAGTCGTCTGTTGCGTAGATGTACGGCCGGTAATCGCCGAGCAGATAGCGATAGGCCGCGTAGTACGCCGACCCTTTGCGATGCGGCGACGCCTCGATGTACTGAACGCGTCCGCCGGGTTCCATGTCCTTTGGGGTCACGTTTGTCCAGCTCTTGCCGTTATCGCGGGTCACGTAAAAAGGCCCGTCGTTCGATCCCGTCCAGATGACGCCTCTCTCGAGCGGCGATTCTGAGATCGCATACAGGGTGCTGTAAAACTCCTCGCCGGTCACGTCACGCGTAATCGGTTCGCCGCTGGCCCCCTGACAGCAGTCCGGATGCGCCGTCAGATCCGGGGAAATCTTCTCCCATGTGACACCCTTGTCACGGGTACGGTGCAGGTACTGCGACCCGTAATACAACACGTCGGGATCGTGGGGCGACACAGCCATCGGCGATACGCGCTGCATGCGATAGACCAGATCGCGCGCCGGGTTGCCGTAAAGTGACTGCGCGCCGATCCAGTAGTTCTTCTCCTGGCCTGTTTTGAGATTCATCACGCTGTACTGCCCCTTGCAGGAGCCGTACACGATCTCGGGGTTCAGAGGATGAGGAATGATCGGCCCGGTCTCGCATCCCGGCCCGCCGCGCCAGTCGTCACGCGAGAACGGATCCGCCTGGCTCGTGATGATCACCGTCGAATCGTCCTGCTGCGCGCCGTACAGTTTGTAGGGAAACTGATCGTCCAGCCAGACACCGTAGAACTCCCCCGTCACCTGGTTCAGCTGCGAGGACCACGTTCGGCCGCCGTCGAACGACACGTTGGCGCCGCCGTCGTTCGACTGAATCATCGTGTTGCCGTCTTTCGGATTGATCCAGATGTCGTGATTGTCGCCGTGCGGTGTGCGCATCACGACGAAGGTCTTCCCGGCGTCCGTCGATTTGAAGAAGCTCTCGGCGCCCGCGTAGACAACATCGGCGTTGGTGGGGTCGGCACCGATCGTCGTGTAATAGAAAGGCCGCTGAATCAGCGACGGCTGCGCATTGACCATCGCCCATGTCTGCCCGGCATCGTCCGATCGATAGAAGCCGCCGCCGGGTAAGGCCTCGATGAGCGCGTAGATGCGGTCCGGCTTCGCATTCGTGACCGCCAGGTTCGCCTTGCCGATGAGATCCGAGGGAAGGCCGTTGCCAAATCGCGCGAACTTCTCTCCTCCATCGGTGCTTTTGAAAAAACCGCCGTCACGCGATCCGCTGATGATCGTCCACGGCTTTCGCTCGAGCCGCGACATCCACGCGTAGACGACGTTCGGGTTCCCGGGTTGGAGTTCCAGATCCATCGCCCCAACTCCGTCGTTGATGAATAGCACTTTTCGCCAGGTCTTCCCACCGTCATCGGTCTTGAAGACGCCCCGCTCCGGATTCTGCTTGAAGGCGTCGCCGTACGCGGCCACCCAGACAACGTTGGGGTTGGTCGGGTGAATACGGACGGCGCCAATCTGACCGGCGTTGTAGAGCCCGACGAATTGCCACGTGGCTCCGCCATCAGTCGTCTTGTAGACGCCGCGACCAGTGGACACATTGCTGCGTACGCCGTCTGAACCGGTGCCAACGTAGATGATGTTTGGATCGGAATCGGCGACGGCGATGGAGCCCATCGAGCCCAGCGGGATCTTCCCATCAGCGATCGGCGTCCACGTCACGCCGCCATCGGTCGTCCGGAAGAGCCCCCCGCTCGCGACGCCCATATAAAAGGTGCGCGGCTGTGATGGGACACCGGTCACCGTTGTCACCCGGCCACCGCGCGAAGGCCCGACCAGCCGATACTTCATCCCCTTGAAGAGCGCCGGATCGACCGACGTCAACATCGCCGGTCGGCTCTGGGCTTGTGAGCGGTCGACGGTCGGGTAACTGACGGTGGCGGCGGCCAGCAACACAACGAACAGATAAGGGCGACGCTTCATGGACGCGCTCTCCAATCAAGGAAAAAGCGCGTCTATGATACTGGTTCGCGATTCGCGTTCGCGGTTTCAGACCCGGTACGACGACAGTGGCGAACCGGCGCACACGACCCACCCTCCCACCGCCGTCGGATGGACCTGGGCTCTGGCGAGGCAAGACGGCACGAAGGAAGACGCGAGCGAGCAGAGCGAAGCGAGCTACGCGAACGGAGCGAGCCGGCG